>DASSFT010000078.1:0-3981 GCA_035694045.1 Chitinophagaceae bacterium | reverse complement strand
TTGCGCTTATACTTCCCATGCTGACATGATCCTCCTGTCCCAACGATGTGGGAATGCTGTCAGCGCTGGCGGGAAAACAAAGTGTTTTATTTTCTGTGACAAGAGCAGCAGTTGTGTATTGGGGGATCATAAATCCGCTGTTGAGACCTACATCTTTCATCAGCAGCATAGGTAATCCCCATTTGCCTTCAAGCAATAAATAGCAACGCCTGTCGGAAATATTTCCAAGCTCGGCTGCGGCAAAGCAACAATAATCCAATGGCAGCGCCAGTGGCTGTCCGTGAAAATTGCCTCCACTGATTGTATCGTCTGCCGAGAAAATGACAGGATTATCCGTCACGGAGTTTAATTCGGTTTCCGTCAATTCTTTCAGATGTAACCAGGCATTGCGACTCGCTCCATGCACCTGTGGCATGCACCGCAGGGAATAAGGATCCTGTACGCGTCCACAATCCACATGACTTTGCATGATCGCCGAATCTTTCAATAATGTTCTTAATCGTTGTGCAACTATTTTGTTTCCATTGAATGGACGAAGTTCATGTAAGCGTTCATCGAAAGGTGCCTTGGTCCCCGTTAATGCCTCGAGGCTCATAGCACCAATAATGTCGGCAGCCTCCAGGCAATTCAACATCCTTTGTACAGCTTTTACCGCGTAGGCAAGAATGAACTGTGTACCGTTTATCAGCGCCAGGCCCTCTTTGGGACCTAATTGCACCGGTGCTAATTTGAATTTATCGAGAATTTCCTGTGCTTTATATCTCTTACCCTGGTAAAACACTTCACCTAAACCGATCAGCGGGAGAAAAAGATGGGCTAATGGGGCGAGGTCGCCGCTGGCACCGACCGAACCTTTTTCCGGTACTACAGGTATCACATCATTTTCAATATGCCAGATTATTCTCTCAATTGTTTCGAGTCTTGAGCCGGAGAAACCCTTTGCCAGGGCATGCACTTTTGTTATAAGCATCAACCGGGCGATTTCAGCAGGACAGGCCTCCCCCACTCCTACGCTATGACTTTGCAGGATCTTGTGTTGTAAAGTGGCGGTATCTTCTTCGGAGATCTTTGTATTCGCTAAAATGCCAAATCCTGTATTGATGCCATATACAGTTTTATTATTAGCAACGATCGCATCAACATGCTGACGGCTGGTCTTTATTTTTTTTATTGCGTCTTCATTTAGCCTTCCTTTAATTTTCCCGGAAGCAATAGCAATCGTCGTATCAATAGTAAGCCGGTCGATCCCGTAGTGAAATTCAGTGCTCATATTCCCTGTTGTGGCTGCAAGTAAAGGGAATTTTTTCAATAAAAAATTCCCAGGAGACTGCGCTCGCAGATTCCGGGAATGATCAGGGGATGTATCTAATTACTGGATATTATCTATTGCAGCATCCCGCTTTCTGCAGGATAGTACACTGCGTCATGATCCCGCACCACTATTTGCAATCCTGAGTAGGTCAAATAGGCAATGTATCCAAGAAAATTCCCGTTTGATGCGTCAAAAGTGGCAATGCCCAAATAAGCCGGAACATAGAGGCGATTATTTGAATAAATAGCCGTACCGTTCGTATTGGCGGCAGGTGTTGTTTTTTCCCATAGTAACTGCCCATTTATTGCATTTAAGGCACAGATTTTATCATCAGGATAACCTTCTGCTGCAAAATAAACAGTACTGCCTCCTATCGTTGGGGATGTAATGTTGGGGCCGCCATAACTAGGATTATTCCAGACGGTGGCACCTGTAAAAGCATTTAAAGCAAAGGTTCCTTTATTGCCTACAGACAAGATCACTGTATTGCCGTATATGGTTGGCGCAACATGGTGCGCTCCTAAATTGTTATAGGAAACACTAAAATCACGTGACCATACAAGAATCCCTGTATTTTGATTGATTGCATACACTTTTCCATCTGCAGCGCCAAAAATAATAAGATCATTATACAGCACAGGGTTACGACACGGTTCTGCAGGCAAACTGTACTGCCAGGCCACAGTACCTGAATTAATATTCAACGCGATAAGTTGGGAGGCTGTACCGGTGAAAACATAATTGGCTGAAGCTACCGGGCTGATTATAAAAGCCCCGTAAGCGGTGGTGCTATAACTCCAGATGAGTTGACCATTTGAACTGTTTATCGCATGGAATCCATATTCTATAGTCGAATAAATTTTTCCATTTTTGTATATCGGGCTCGTATTAGTGGAGTTTAAGGCATAAACAGGTGAGGTTTCAGCCCATATCTTCTGACCCGTGCTAAAATTAAGGGCCAGGACTCCCGAGTGCTGGGAGTTGATAAACACAGTGTCATTTTGAATGATGGGCACACCTCCATCAAAAAACTCAGGTGCGAAGTCGGGGGACTGCCATACCCGAACGTAATCATACAGGCTGTAACACTGTATCCTGCTCCCGGGTTCGTCTTCGCCAAATACGACCATCCCTTCCAGTTTTTCAAGATAAAAAGGCGCCGACATCGTGTCGCCAGAACGGGTAAATGCCAGCACGCGGCCGTCATAAGCCGTAGTTGAACTCAGATTATACAATGTGTCTCTCCTTTGTATGCGATTTTGCCTGACCAACTGGCTATTGAGCGATATATTGTACTTGACAGTATCCGAATTATACGGATTTATTGATTCGGTCCATTCTATGACAGCAGAATGTGCAGAACGATCCACCACTGAAACAGTAAAAGAGCTCAACGCATGGTGATTGTTTTCTCCCGGCCCGGGGAGATCGTCGTGAGGTACTGAACAGCCAATAATTAATAACAGGATAAACAGGAGAAGCTGACTTGCTGGTGGTAACGGATGGGTTCCGGAAATTATAGGTTTCACTGCCTGGTAGTTTAGATAAGGTATGCGGTAAAAATATAAGAAATTCCGGTAAATCCAAAGTAGCTGCACAAATAGGTGTTGGTCACTTTAAAATCAATGGCCTTCCCGGCTATGTCGGGATACCCTATTCAACCCGGCAGCAAGAAATTTCAGGCAGGTTTGGACAAATTTCGGAAAACTGTTTCGAGATTTTGTGCCGCGACTTTAGGAAAGCGATGATCATTTGCAAAAACAAATTCATCATCGGGTGCAGGGTTCAATTTGCTTTTCAGTTCGTCCCATTTAGCAGTCCATATAGTATAATGCTCTATGATTGCCCGGGCGTCTTCTCTAAACTGGTCAGGAATTTCTGTGATATTATCAATAAGCAGGTTATTTGCGGCCGTATTATGCAGCTTCAGCATTTCCGCGTAACGGAATTTTTTACCGTTCTCAATATATTTCGCGTAGGCTTCGGCAGATTTTCGCCAGTGTACAACTAGCGATTGAAGCAGCGTGTGAAATTCATTTTTTTCCATTGAAAGAATCTCAATCAATCTTTATGATCGTTTTTTTCTACTTGTCATTTCCTGTACTTATTATCTTTCCACTGGTTCGTTCCTATTGCGCTGTCTGCAATAAGTTGTTTTAGGCGTTTTAAGCGGGTAGCTTCTTGCTTTGCCCTCATCACCCAATGTGTTGAGACCTTTTTGTATGAGGGTGCAAGCGCCTGAAAATAGTCCCAGGCTTTTTTGTTTGCTTTAAATTGTTTTTTGAAACTCTCAGTTAATTCTGCTTCGTCATTTTCGTACGAGTATATCTCAGATCTGGTTTCTACTTTTTTTTCAAAACTGGCGAGACCCGCAGGTTGCATAAGTCCTTGCTTTATTAATTCTTCGACTTTTTTGATATTATTCGCGCTCCATATGCTCGTCGGTTTTCGTTGAGTAAAGCGAATTTGATAACTTTCTTTATTTATAGATTTTCTAACGCCGTCGATCCAGCCAAAACAGAGAGCTTCGTCAACAGATTGAGGCCAGGTCATACTCGGTTTTCCAGTGCCAACCTTATAGAAGCCAACTAATAATTCGGTTTTAGTGTTATGATTTTTTTGTAACCACTTTCGAAAATCAGATTGATTTGCAAAAAAAGTTGGTATTG
>DASSFT010000077.1:0-6807 GCA_035694045.1 Chitinophagaceae bacterium | reverse complement strand
ACTTATTAACTTATCAACTTATCAACCTATCACCATCTCCAAGGTATGAATGGCTTTTAACCGATACAATACTTCTTCTAACCTGTTCCTCGGTATACCGATATCAACCTTACAAAACAATTGCATATCCTGGCTGATCACGGAACAATCACATTGCTTGATGATGGTCATTACATCATTCATGATCGTATAATCAAACTGCAGTGTGTATTTAACCTCAACCGGTTTGCGGATAACTGGTGTTACCTGCAAAACCAGTGCAGCCGCGGTTTTGTAGGCATTGATCAGGCCAGGCACGCCTAATAATGTTCCACCGAAATAGCGCACCACGATAATGAGCACATTCGTCAGCTGACGAGTATCGATCTGGCCAAGGATCGGTCGTCCCGCTGAGCCTGCTGGTTCTCCATCGTCGCTCACCCGGAAATTATTTCCATCCAGTCCCAACCTGTAAGCGAAGCAATGATGCGTTGCCTTCGGATGTTCCTTTTTTATGGCAGCCAGGTGTTCCTTAAAGTGAGTGGTGTCGGCTATGGGAAAGCAGTAAGCAATAAAACGGCTGCCCCTGTCTTTAAATTCGGCGATGGAAGAGTTTTCTATCGTGTTGTAATAGTCAGGAGACATAATTGGGGAAAGTTAACAAGTTTAGAAATACTTTGTGACTACAGTACACCTTTATGAATCGTCTTTTCAACTTTTCAACTTATTAACTTATCTACATTACCGTAGCCAGAAGTTGTTCCCCGGCTAATTAACTAATCAATCAATTAACTCACCAACTTTTTACTGTAAACACTTATTGTATCGGAAAGCAGAGTTTGCCCCTCATTTCGTACAAAATTTTCCAGCTTCGGAGCTTTCAGCCCCTTTCCTATCGCCAGCTGACCATTGCTGATCACCCTGGCTTCATCCCACATATCTTCGTCAATGAAAGACTGGAGCAACCTGGCACCTCCTTCTATCATCACACTTTGAATTTTCAACTGGTATAAGGCATTTACGATCTGGTGTACGAGGCTTGCGTCCTCGCTCAACTGGTAGTACAGCAGGTTTTCTCCTTCTTCATGCCGGATCCGGTTAAATATGATCGTTTTTACCTGCCCGTTAAATACGTTCAACGAATCAGGCAACCGAAGATCCATGTCAACTACAAGTCGAATTGGCGATGGGCCGTGCCATAATCTTGTCGTCAGTTCCGGGTTATCATATTCAACAGTATTCGTGCCCACCAGTATCGCCGCTTCCTCGCTTCTCCACTTATGCACCATTCGGTTAGTAAATTCATTGCTTATAAACAAACGCCGTGTTATCGGGTTCTCCAATATCCCCCCCTTGGGGGGTAGGGAGGCCAAATATCCGTCGCTTGTTTCTGCCCATTTCAAAATGATATAAGGCATGTGATCAATATGAAATGTGAAGAATCGTTTATTGAGTTGTTTACAATTCTCCTCCAGTACTCCCAGCTCCACCTGCACTCCCGCTGCCTTCAATTTTTCGATACCCCTTCCATTCACTTCCCGGAAGGGATCGCGACAACCTATTACGACCCTTGGTATGCGGTGGCGGATAATGAGATCAGCACAGGGCGGTGTTTTGCCAAAATGAGAACAGGGCTCCAGGGATACATATAAAGTAGATTGATCGATCAAAGCGGCATGACCGCTACTGGCAGCCTGGCCAATACAATTGACTTCAGCATGCGCTTCTCCATATTTTTGGTGATATCCTTCCCCAATAATGCGATCGCGGTATACCAGAACAGCACCTACCATGGGGTTCGGCGCTACATAGCCGGCTCCGAGTTGCGCCAGCTGCAAACAACGATACATGTATTGCTCATCGCTAGTCATGGCCTAATTTTTCCAAATATAATTCATTCCCCGGGGCGGTGCCGTTGCTGTATTTATAAATAACCAATCATTCACCACAGCGTTGTAAGTTTGTCATATGACAATGCAGGAAGCGACATATTTTCTTCTCAATAAACTTCGTACCATTTATCCCGAAGGTGAAGCGGACCAGGTAACGGATTGGGTGATGGAACATCTGACCGGTTCCAAAAAAGCTGAACGGATGATCTATAAAAATTCCGCAATTACCGATAAGGAGGAATCGGACCTGAAACAATTCACTGAAAGATTAATGCAGCATGAACCCGTTCAATACGTGCTGAACGAATCCTGGTTTTGCGGCCTGAAATTGTATGTAGATAAAAATGTGCTGGTACCAAGACCGGAAACAGAAGAGCTGGTTGAGTGGGTAATCGCCAACTGCAAATTTCCTATCGATGAGCTATCGATCCTCGATATCGGTACGGGAAGCGGGTGTATTCCCATTGCACTAAAACGAAAATTGCGCAAAGCCGAGGTATGGAGCTGCGATATCAGTGAAGCGGCACTGCAGGTAGCGAAACGAAATGCAGATACGCTGGGTGCAGCCGTAAATTTTTTACTGCTTGATTTTTTAAACCAAGAGGAAAGGCGACGGCTTTCCTCCTTTGACATTATTATCAGCAACCCGCCATATGTTCCGGAAAAAGACAAGGAGAAAATGCATTCCAACGTATTGAACTATGAACCTCACACTGCTTTATTCGTGCCCGATAATGATGCGCTGGTTTTTTACGAGGCCATTGCTGAATTTGGAGCAGGCCATTTGAATCCCGGCGGATCTATTTACGTCGAAATACATGAGGAGCTCGGTTCTGCCATTTCATCCCTATTCGCATCCAAAGGATATAAAACTGAATTGAAAAAAGATATGCAGGGAAAAGAGAGAATGATCAAGGCTTTAATTTAATTACCCGCAACGCTGGCAACTACCTTAGCCCCCAGACTTTTCGCAGTCCTCAAAACCTTGAATACAACGCCATAGTGAGCCGCCGTATCAACCTGGAGAAGCACCGTGGCACTATCCATGGGCAGGTCTCTTGTCGAATCTATCGCCTGTTTGAGAAGTGAATCAAGATGTGCCAGCGGGACTTCACGGTTTTTTATATAGACCTTGTTTTCGTTCGATATGGTAACCACAAGGTTCATACGTGAAGGCTTCGCCTCGGGAATTTTAATTTTTATTACATCCGGGGGAGGACTGTCATGGCATGAAACAAATAATAGCAGCAGGAGAATGCAGCAGCGCATGCAGCGAAACTACAGATTTATTTTACCGTTGCCACTACTTTAGCTCCCGACTTTTTGGATAACCGCATAATGCGAAACACTTCCCCGTAGTAAGAAACGGTATCGGCATTAATGACAACCGTTGGAGTATCGGTCGGCAGTTTTTTGAACTTATTTATTTCACGAACAAGGGCGGAATCGACCATGGCCGGGTCTACTCTCGCCTGGCCGATATAAAAATTCTGATTCTTATCGATAGATACGGTAATGTTCTGCTTGGCCTTTGTATCCTTTTCGCCTCGTGGCTGGTTCACCTTTACAATGTTCGGGTTGGCCAGCGTAGCGGTTATCAGGAACAACATCAAAAGAATGAAGAGAATGTCATTCAACGAATCTGTATATACCTCCGATTCCTGTCTATGCTTTTTTCTGAATTTCATAGCTAAAATTTAGCGAGTGGGCTCCTGTAATACATCCAAAAAGTCTGAAGCGGCTGCTTCCATCTTATTTGCTGTCTTATCGATCTGCGAATTGAGGTAGCTGTGCCCCAAATACGCGATAAGCCCGATAAGCAAACCCGAAATAGAAGTGATCAGTTTTGTATAGATACCCTGTGCTACGGAACCGATCGCGACTTCATTGGCATTGTGGATCTGTGACAACACCTGCATCAATCCCACCAGCGTACCGATAAACCCGAATATAGGAGCTGCTTTGGAGATCACAGACAGGAACACCATATTTCGTTCGAGTCGATACATCTCCAACTGGCCCACGTTGTCCATACTTTCATGGATATTGTCAATCGGTTTGCCGATCCGTTGAATACCCTTATCAATGATTCTCCCTACCGGGTTGTTGGTATTTTTGGCAAAACTTCTTGCGGCGGTTACATTCCCGCTAACGATATGATCGCGGATAATGTTCATGAAATTGCTGTCGATGCGGGAAGCGTTCCGGATTGCTATCAGTCTCTCTGCAAAGAAATAGACCGCGAGCAGAAGGAGGAAGCCTAACGGAATCATAACCCATCCTCCCATCCTGATAAGATCCATTAAGCTCAGGCTTTCACCGGCAACGGCATCGGAAGTCGCATTAAGGGTCTTGTTTACGGTATCAACGATCTGTAAAAGGTGAAACATAGATTATTGTTCTTTTAGGTGCGCAAATTTAGTATTTGATAAGGGATTGCTTCTTTGATTGTTTTCAACAGTTCTGAATATTAACTTCACCGGTTCGCTGCTACTCCGGGAAAGTTGATCCCGGTCATAAAAGGGTACAACTAATTTCCAGGTCCTGGTATTCAAGTCCCAAGAACGAAAAAAACAATGCCACGTTGTACGTGGCATGTAAGTTTTGGACTTCTTTAACAGGGCTAGTTGACAGGTTGAACGGTTGATAAGTTAACAGGAACGTTGCTACCTGCCCATATAAACTTATCAACTTATTAACTTATCAACTCTTCAACGTCGAAGTGCCCGCCTGCTTGACCATCAACGCCTGAATCTGCTTCATGGTGCCTTCCATACCATCGGGACTTCCATCAAGGAAAATCACGTTCCCCTTACCGTATTCAGCGAAGTTCTTGATCGCTTCCGTCCACATGCTGAAAAGAATGACGTTAGTGTCAAGATTGGCCTGTTTCATCTGTTCGGCCGCCTCAGTCATCCCGGCCGCTACTTCTTTGCGGAATAAGGCAACACCCTGTCCACGCAGTCTTGCTGCCTCTTTTTCCGCTTCAGCAGAAATTTTTATGGCATTGCCGTCGGCTTCAGCGCCTTTTGTTTTTGTAATCAATAGGGCCTGCCCTTCATTCTCTGCTGCAGCTTTCAGGTTGTTGCTCGCTACCACCTTACTCATTGAATCCAGTATAACTTTGTCAAAGGTGATATCGTTGATCTGCAGGTCCAGCAAATGATACCCCCAGGTTTCCAGGGTGTGATCGATCTCTCCTTTTACATATTCCACGATCTCTTTTCGCAAGCCAAGAATTTCCGCCTGTTTTTTAGTGGCGACGAACGAACGGATATTCCCTTCGATCGTTCTTATCAAAGCCTGCATCAGGTCCCTGTCGGCAATAAATTTGAAAGCGACTTTCTTGATTGTTTCCTCTTCTTCATTCTGCACAGAATACAACAACATGCTTTTAAAATATACATTGGCCTGGTCTTGCGTCACTGCCTGGAATTCCAGTTCAACCGAACGGTTCTGGATAGAAACCTTTTTCGTCACAGTTTCCAGAATCGGGATCTTCATGTTAAGCCCGGGTCGGACGATACGACGGTATTTGCCAAACATGGTGACAACACCAATATAACCCTGGCTGATAGTAAAGAAAGAACCGAAAAAAATGATCAGCACGATAAGTATCCACCAATAACCTGAAAGAATTTGCTGATAGTCCATAAAAGATAGTTTTGATTATTTAAAGTTTGATTTCTGTTCCCTCACCACTCACGTCCCACCTTTCACCTCCCGATCCTTCGCTTCGCTCGGGGCTATCGGGACACCTCTAACCCCCACAATATACCAAAGAATTCACTCCTTCATGTAAATGTAAAGCTCCACCCTCCTGTTCAACTGTCTGCCCGCGGTTGTACCATTGTCCGCAACGGGTTTTCGGTCGGCCCATCCCCTGGTGACAATCAATAAAGCTGGCATAAATATCCGCTGGCGAATTGCCGATTCAACCGATAATGCCCTGTCAATAGCCAGTTGTTCATTGCCCTGGATAGTTCCTGTATTGTCAGTATGTCCTTCAACAACGATTGAATCAATGCGCTTGGTCCGCAATTTCAAACAAACACTGTCCAGCATCCTGTTCCCATCAACCCGCAATTCTGATTTGGCAGTGGCGAATAAAACGTCCGGCACGATCAGCGTATCGGTTACTTCCATACTCGTAAATGGACGCACGAGTACTGTCGGTGGATCGCTTTTATTTTGCCGTATCATTTGCCGCAGGAATTCGTGCCGTTCGTCCTGTTCGTAGATATATTGCAGGTTTCTTTGCCATCCAAAGCATAAGCTTTCTTTCCGGTCGAGTGGCACCAGCGATACTTCATCGAAAAAAACATAAAAGCGCTTTTCCATATAAATATTGGTTTCCCCGTTTATATCCCGCTTTGAAAAATTCGCCAGGGATACAAATGACTCGTCACCATTAGCAGTAAAACTGATGGAAACTTTTTGCCAGCTACTGTCCTTTGCAAAAGCACCGTTTGCAGGCTTGACAAAAAAAGAAGGAGTAATATTCTGTAGTTTTTTTTGGCCGAAAAGGAAATCAAACGAAGTAAAGAGAACGCCGATGCTGTCAAGAATGGGCTGCATTGACTTCATATAAAATTCCAACCTGTACTGGTGTCCCTTGCGGAGGCCACATATAAGGCGGCAACGGATAAATGTTCGTTGAAATCGCCCACGTGAAAAACCGGCTTCAATAGCCACACAATGTTGCCCTTTAAATGCTCTTCGGGGGTCTTTAAAATAATTCGCAAAAGCATCTCCGCTGCTGATCCAGCCTTCAGGAGCACAATTCACATGATACTCAAGACAGATATTTTCGTCTTCAAATCCACCGTTGGGAAGCAGGTTTTGGGAAAAAGAGAAAGAAGCAGGTACTACTAAAGAGATAACCAGTAAGAATCTCATTAGCAAGTAAGCACAATGCGGTTGATTGTATTGTCTA
>DASSFT010000076.1:0-2750 GCA_035694045.1 Chitinophagaceae bacterium | reverse complement strand
CCTTTTTGGGTGGCGGAGGTGTCCTCTTTTTTAATTCAAGCAGAGCTTTCTGCAGGTTTTCCCTCGCTTCCTTATCATTGGGATCCTGTCTCAATGCCTCTTTATAGGCTTCTATGCTTTCTTCGAGCCGTTTCTGACTGCTTAGTACGACACCTTTGTTGTAGTAAGTCATGGCTTTTTCACCAGCGGTCTTGTATTTCACAGAAAGCTCGTCAAGGGATTTAATCGCTTCATCCGGTTTTGAAAGGCGGTAAGCCGTATTGGCGAGGTTGAATTTTGCGGTTGTGTTGGCAGTGTCCTTTGCCAACGCTTCACCATAAGCGGTCTTCGCCGGTTCATATTGCTGCTGTTTGTACAGGTCGTTCCCCTTTTTAATAATATCATTTACCTGTTGTGCATACAGGGTGGGCTTGCCTGAAACGGCAACAAATAATGACAATATGATAAACTTGTTTTTCAAGCCAGTGCTTTTTTTCTTTCAGGAATAAAAAACTCGACTAACAAAAAGATCAGCATGGCTCCGGCAAACCACCAGTAATAGGTTTTGAAATTCATCAGCGACACATCCCCCAATGCCCTGGTCTCTATTTGCGATAGGTTTTTCTTTATGGCAGCCACGGCATCATCACTGCTTTGCAAACGGACATACACTCCATTGGTATTATCAGCTATCAACCTCAACTCGTCTTCATTGAGTTTAGTAATTACCGTATTACCCAGCTCATCTTTCTTATTTTCTCCTGTTGCCGGATCAATAATATTCGCACCTTCGGGAGAACCTATCCCAACTGTGTTGATCATCATCCCTTCTTCAGCCAGGTCCCTCGAGGTTTTATCCGCTTCAGGATCGTGGTCTTCACCGTCTGACAACAATACAACGGCTTTAAACCTTCTGTCAGTATTGTTAAATGCTTTGGCACTCATCTTTAGTGCTTCGCTTATGACTGTTCCCTGCTGGGGTACGGCATCCGGTCCAGCAGCAGAAATAAACAACTGGGCGGCGCTATGGTCTGTTGTCAACGGCATTTGCATATAAGCTTTGCCGGCAAAAAATACAAGAGCGATCCTGTCGTTGGGCATCTCATTCATCAGCCTGGTGACAAATTGCTTGGCTCTTTCCAGGCGACTGGGTTGTAAATCCCTTGCCAGCATACTCTTGCTCACATCCATGGCTATCACCACATCAATACCTTTCCTGGATAAACTATCTGAATCGGCCGGTCTGCGCAAATTCATGATCGTTATGACACCAGCGACCAATGCCAGTAAAAGAAGAATAAATTTTAAATAGAACAGACGCGGTGAGAAATTATTTGTCAGCACACCAACCAGCTTTTTATCACCCATTTTTCTTACCACGTTTTTTTTCCATCGCAGTAGTAAAATAAAAAGAACGATACAGGCGGGAACCAGCGCAAGACCCCAGACAAATTCGATATGTTGAAAACGGAGATTCAATTAAGATTTATTGATGGTTCAATACTCAACAATTGCACCAAAACGAATGAATTATCCCCTCGTATTATTACTTACATCTTGTCTTCAAAGAAACCAAGCTGTTTTAATATCTCTTTTAACATTTTTAGTCTCGTCGTGGTCATATCATAGTTGTGATCCGGCGATTCTATGTTCAACACAAAAAAATAGGGATGATTATTTTCTTCGATCCAACCAACGATCCAGCCAAGGGCATGTCCCCGTTCGGTATAACCCCAGCCTGTTTTATAAGATAACCGGTAAGTGGTTTCATTTTCAAATAACATCGCTCTTTTGACCATGTCCTGGTAGGTCTTGAAAAAAGGCAGTTCATCAAAATACAACTTCCTCACCAGGCCTTGTTGTTCGGCCGGTGAAATCTTCATTGAATTGTCAAGCCAAAAACTGTCTATGGCCGAGTGTATCCGGTAAGCTGTATCCTTTGGCCCGGCTGCATATCCCAGGGTGTCGAGCCAATATTCCATGGTATCCTTGCCGATACGCCTGGCAACTTCCTGGAAATAAGGGACAGCCGAGACACGGAAAGCTTTATACATCGTAAGGTCCTGGTTCCATTCATCCACATTCCTTTTAACCCCGTCCCATTTAATGATCATGCTGTCATTTGTAATCTTGCCGGTTTGTAAACCGATCAGCGAGTTAACGATCTTGAAAGTGGAAGCGGGCAGATAGCTGCTATCCGCATACCGGTGCAGGTTGTACACCGTGATCTTCCCCGTGCCGTTGTTCATCAGCGCAAAGCATCCGTCCACTTTATTCTCGTCGAAGTATTTTTTAAGGCTGTTATCCGTCTCCACATTATTCAATGAACAGGAGCTCAGCAGGAAAACCAGGCCCAGGACCGAAAAGCAAAATTTCATGTAAAAGGAAAATTTCCGGCAAAGGTAACCGTCAATGCCATGGTTTCAAATAACATTAACCGACTAAGGAACAATTTTTCACATGTCTTTCCGTTTTTTCGTGAAACCAGCTTAATGATACGCCTCATCCTCCCGGCCTTCCTTGCCCTGTTTTTATTTTCTTCCTGTAAAAAAGAAAAAAGCAATAGCAGCAAAGGACCCAATCTTGTTCTTAAGTTCAAATTTGACCCGGCGCAAGCCAGGTTGAACAATGTCGGTCAGGCGGAACCGTTGCCTGCGGGCCACGGGGGACAGAGCCCGGATTTCAATAAAATGAGTGCGCATTACGTGGAATTAACACCGACAGCTTTTACTGCATTGGGAGGTGGCGCCGTGTTGTATAAAGCGCCAGAG
>DASSFT010000075.1:0-5187 GCA_035694045.1 Chitinophagaceae bacterium | reverse complement strand
GCTACCGTCTCGATATATATCGACCGCTTGTTGGGCACATAATATAAAAGGATCTTTTTAGGAGAGGCCGGCTTTTTTTCTACAACATCCATATTAGTAAAGCCTTCAGGAAATCAGCTTATTGATCTGCCCGAGTTGCTCAAGCGTGTCCACAGCATACCAGGTTTTTGGATAAACGTTGGAAGAATATAATTGCTTTTGTTGGATCAGTTGCATCCAGACCGAATAAAAATCTTCGGCCGCCGTGCAGAGCTTATTGATAAGACAGGGATTGAGCACCTGTATCCCGGAACAATAAATATCAGAAGGTTTGTGCCGGTTGAGTTCGGTCACACAGTTATTCTCATGAAAAATATAATCCCCGTCCAACCCTTCCACTGGCCGCACCGGTACGACCATACAGGCAGGGTTATTAAATGACGCATAGTCGTTGCCAATAAGTGCCAGGTCCAGCTCTACTATATTATCACAGGTCAATACAAGTACGGGCTCGTCGAGGTTTTTCATCAGCGTATTAAAGATCCACCAGGAGTTGCCTTTTCCTTCGGTATTGAAGATGGAAGAAACGCCATGTTCGATAACATGCCTGGCAAGCTCGGCTCCTTTATATCCTACCGTGATATGAATATTGGGGATATCCTTGTTCACTTTACCGATCGCATGCGCAATAAGGGTGGAATCCCTGAAGGACACCATTGGTTTCGGAATACTCGCCGTGAGAGGCATCATTCTCATGCCCCTGCCAGCTGCCATTATCAATGCATGCCTGATCATATTTAGAGAATTTTAGGCGGGTTAGAAATGATAGCCATGATCTCGTCTTCGTTCAATCGTTCGGCGTTGGCCGATGTAACGATGTCCGGGAATGGCTTTTCCGCTTTTTCATTGAACGTAATGATATAATGCGGGTATTTATCCAATGCAATCTCTTTGGTATAGGGCAATTCCGAAATGCCGATCAATGTCTCGTCGATACTTTCACCAGGCCGTTCGCTCACTTTCGTATAGGTCCCGTTATGCAATTTGACGAATAATTTCAAAATGTCTTCGATTTGGGCCGCTTTCATTTTGCGGGACAACACTTTGCCGCCGGTAATATTTATCTCGTCCATTGCTGTGATCACCAGTTTAGCCGCTTCCGAAACATGAAAAAAGAACCGGCGCATATGTGGCCCGGTCGTTTTGATGTCACCTGATTGTTCAAGCATTTCCTTCCATATCGGGAATACGCTTCCTGTTGACCAGGCGATATTACCAAATCGAACACAGGTAAACCGGGTTTCGCTTTTACCATCCATGGCGCAAAATAAGCGTTCCATCAGGGCCTTGGAAAGACCATAGGTGCTGCGACAGGGCGGTGCCGCCTTATCGGTGGATATGCCGATCACCTTCTTTACTCCCTTCTGCACGGCTATCCTGGCTATGTTTTGCGACCCGGTGATGTTGACATCGATGCATTCATTCGGAAATTTTTCAGAGAGGTCAACGTATTTTGTTGCGGCTGCATGAATGACGATCGTTGGATTAAACTCATCGAATACGTCCTTCACGGAATTAAGATTGACGATATCCAGTGGTGCAATTTCGCAACCGGTCATGCGGTTGGCGATCTGGTTCTGGTTGTTGTTCCTCGCTGCCAGTATCACGCGGTAGCGGTCTTTCAGCTGAATGCCTAACTCTCTTCCCAAAAATCCGGTTCCTCCTGTTATCAGAATTGTTTCCATTAAAACATCCTTTTTATTGCGACAAATATATGTTTCCAGAAAGTATATTCTGTAATTATGGCGGGGTATTTGAAAAATGCCTTGAAAATAAATTTGAATGCCCTCACCGTTTTCTTTCGCATAGCGCTGAAAGTGGCCAGGTATAAATAAATATGCGCATGAAACGAATTCCGGTAGCGACCCATCTTTTCTTTGAACAGGGGATTGTTGTCCTGTTTATTTAAAAAATAGGTGATGCGCTTATATGTTTTATCCCATTGCTCCAGGTATACGGATCTTGTCGGGTGGTCATAAATACCGCACACAAATTCATTGACCCTTTCTACTTTGCCGGTATGCAGGATCGTGTTCAACACGAAGTCGTAATCTTCTACGCCGATAAGGATCGGGGTCTCGTCAAACTTTACCTGTTTAAGGAGGTCCTTGCGATAAAAAACGCCGATATTGGAAATGAAATTGCCTTTGGCGATCGCCTTGAACGGGTTGGTCACCGGGGGAAAGGGATCGCGGCGGATAGGTTTATAATCTTCGCCCAGGATCTCGTACAGGCAATGAAAGAAGATCGTGTCGGGGTTTGATTGGATAAAATCCGCGGCTTTCTGCAGGCAGTCGGGATAGAGTATATCGTCCGAGTCGAGCAAGGAAACAAAATCACCGGTGGCCAGTTGCATGCCCCTGTTCCTGGAGTAGGAGCGTTCATAATTCTTTTCATTCACTATGTACCGGATATTACCACGCTTCACATAGTCAGCCATCAATTCCGCTGTATTGTCTGTAGAAGCATTGTCGACAACAATTATTTCCCAGTTTGTATAGGTTTGATTGCAAATACTATCCAGTGATTTGGCAATGATATCTGCCCTGTTGTATGTTGGAATAACGATCGAAAATTTCATATTGATTATTATCGCCGTTCATTTTTACGGCCGCGCCATGCCGGCTACCTGTTTAAAATAATCCTGGCTATGTACTCAGGATGCCGAAGGAAAAAAGAAAGATATTTTGCTTTATACTTTTTCAGCAATAACCGGTTCAGCGATAAGACATCTTTGCGGTTTCTGCCGGAGATCACAGATTGCAGGCAAAGCTTGGTCCTCTTGAAGAATATTTTTCGGTACCAGTTGTTCAATGCTTTTTTATCGTCCACTTTAGGACCCACCTTTTCGTATAAATATTTATAAACATCGATGTAGGCATTTTCCAGTTCATAGATATTTTTAATTGCACCTGTCACGTTGTGATCATGAACCCTCACTACATATACCAGGTCGTTGATAAAACCGATATTGCCTGCCAGCATCAACTGTAAATTAAATTCTACGTCACCAGTCACTCGTCCGCTAAAACCAATGTTGTTTTCCCGGATATGACGCACGCTATACATCGCCCCCGCAGCGGAATAATAGGGATTGCTTGCGTAGTCAAAAAAGACATCTTTCCCCTTCTTAAACTCGATATCGAATTTGCCGGGCAGGGAATTGGCCCCCAGTATACCTGTTTTTTCATTCAGCGACTGGTGAATGGCGAAGACGATCGAGATGTTCTCATACTTGCTGACGATATTCATTGCCCTGGATATAAATCGAGGATTGACCAGGTAATCATCGCTCGAAATGTTGGCGATATATTCCCCTTTTGCCAGTTCAAAAAATGCTTTCTGAAAGTTCGCGATCATGCCGATATTCTGTTCATTCCTGGAGTATCTTATCCGCTGATCGTGGCAATAGCTTTTTATTACTTCGTCACTGTTGTCGGTACTGCAATTATCACTGATGATTATCTCCAGGTTAGGATAATCCTGTGCCAGGGCGCTTTCGATAGCCTGGCGAATCCAGTGGGCCCGGTTATAGGAAGTGATTACGATACTAACTAAAGGAAGCGTTGATGCGCCCATAAACACTACATTTTATTTCAATTGCCGGCGAGCCAAATTCCTCAAATCATATTCCGTCTCTATAAACCGGCCCGGCTTCTCCTTCCGAACTTTAACTTGCTGGAAAAAGCTCTCAGCTCGGGTATGATGAAAAAATAAATGGACGAGATAAAAAGTAAAAGAATGATAAAATAAATGATCTTGATATCCGGTATCATCCTGACCTGGAAATATTTTGCTCCCACAGTAAGTATCATCGCCGTGATAAGCGGGAGTGCCACGTCCTTTTTATACCAGCGTCCCATTTCTCCTTTCAGATAGCGATGATAAAATAACGGCAGGCTGATTAACACATAGCCGATGTTGATGGAAAGCCATACGAAGCAGGCGCCGATTGCTCCATATTTTCCCGTCCACC
Source organism: Chitinophagaceae bacterium (assembly GCA_035694045.1). GTDB lineage: Bacteria > Bacteroidota > Bacteroidia > Chitinophagales > Chitinophagaceae > VBAT01. The sequence continues at coordinate 1,172 of DASSFT010000075.1, read as the reverse complement.
AGAACAACAACGGTACCAAAATTACTGACGCAATGATATTCTGGTAAATCGTGAACCGGGTATTACCCTTTGCCAGCAAATAAGAATAAGGTATCCACATCATGCAATTGCAAACGGTCCCGGCTGTACATACCTGTACCAAAGGCGCAGTATTTTTCACCAACTCCGGGTTCTTCGTCCAAAACATCAGGATCTCTTTGGCAAAAAAGATCAGCACCAACCCGATCGGAAAAACGATAATTGCCACCCACCGGCAACTCCTGTGATACAATTCAAGCAGCTCTGACTGCTTATTTTGAGCAAGGAGCGATGCGAATCTCGGGAAGACGACTACCTGTAATGGAGAAATGACTTGCTGCAGCACATTGGCTATCAAAAAAGCCAGGCTGTAATACCCAACAAATTCAAGAAGTACGAGTTTGCTTACAACAATCTTGTCTACCTGGCTGAGAAAAAATGTTACTACCGAAATCCCTGCCATTCCGGCTGCAAATCTCCAAATGCTTTTCAACTGCGGAACAGAAAAACGGGCTTTCGTATTTCTTATGGTCAATTTTTGCCGGACATAAATCCGGAGCGATATCGTAAACAGGAATGTCAGTAATACCTGCCAGAGAAAATAATATTCGACGGTTGGTTGAACCAGTTTTAATATCAATATCACTCCCGCAGCCCGGGCAACAGTAAATAATATGGTCAACACAGCATTGGGCACCTGCCTCTCCATTCCTATCATTACACCATTATAGATACTGGTCGGAAATTGAAATGCAAATACGGCGCCCATCAGCATTACCGCTCTTTCAATTACGATTGTCGGAAGGTCTTTTGCCTTTACCCAATAAATGGCGATAGGATGTGCTAATACAACGATCAGCAATCCTACCAACAACCCAATAGACCAGTAGATGAGTTCAACAGAAAAGATCAGGTCTTTAATTTCCTTTTCTTTATTGGTGTGTGCCTTTAATATTGCTACCTGCCTGTTGATGGCAGTGCTGAGTCCCAGGTCGAGGATGGCCAGCGATCCCGCCAACGTTCCATAAAAGGCAACTAATCCATAACTCTCCACTCCTATGATCCTGACATAAATGGGAACAAAAATAATCCCTATCACCGCCGTAATAATGCGGCTGATAAGGGTAACGATTGCCTTGAGGGAACCAGAATTC
>DASSFT010000074.1:0-3968 GCA_035694045.1 Chitinophagaceae bacterium | reverse complement strand
CTTCAACTCTTTCGGGCATCATGATCACATACCCGAGTACTTATGGCGTATATGAAGAGACCATTAAAGACATCACGGCTATCATTCACCAGCATGGCGGGCAGGTGTATATGGATGGCGCAAACATGAATGCACAGGTAGGATTGACAGCTCCCGGCCTGATCGGGGCAGATGTATGCCATTTGAACCTGCATAAAACATTTGCAATACCGCATGGTGGCGGCGGACCTGGTATGGGACCGATCTGCGTGAAAAAACATTTGGCACCGTTCCTGCCGGGCCACGTGTCGGACGCGTCAGGCCGCGACGTGTCAGGTCGCTTGGAACATTCAGTCAACACACCTAACTCTGACAAGCGACCAGACGCGTCCGGCGCGTACGGCGCGTACGGCGCGTCCGGCGCGTACGGCGCCGTGAGCGCCGCCCCCTACGGTTCCGCATCAATATTACTTATCAGCTATGGCTACATACGAATGCTTGGCAATGAAGGAGTAAAAGCTGCCACAGAATATGCAATCCTCAATGCCAACTATATGCGGGCGAGATTGCAGGGCCAGTATGATATTCTCTATACCAACCATAACGGTCAATGTGCGCACGAATTCATCGTTGACCTGCGTCCTTTTAAGAAAACTGCGGAAATAGAAGCGGAAGATGTTGCCAAGCGCCTGATAGATTATGGTTTTCATGCGCCCACCATGAGCTTTCCAGTGCCGGGAACAATCATGATAGAACCCACCGAAAGCGAAGACAAAGCCGAGCTCGACCGTTTTTGCGATGCACTACTGGGCATTCGTGAAGAGATTAAGGCGATCGAAGAAGGACGTTCGGATAAAAAGGATAACCCGTTAAAGAATTCACCGCATACACAATTTGTTATCACTGCCGATGAATGGAAACATGGTTATTCGAGACAGCAAGCAGCCTTCCCGTTGTATTATGTAACCCTGAATAAATTTTGGCCTTCCGTGGCCAGGGTGAACAATACATATGGCGACAGGAATCTTATCTGCAGCTGCGAGCCGATCGAGTCATATATGGAAGCCGAAGCCTAAGCAATTGATCACTTATAGCTGTTAAAGATTGTTGGGCGCTAATTCCTGATTTTGGTCCGGGCTTTGACTGGCTTTTATACCCGTATGTCATAGATAACAACTTAGCCGTTAAGAAGATATTTGGCTGTCGGCGGAGTGTGGTTTCAACTATTCCCGGTTTTATAATCCAACACGCCAATTATTATCATTCCCGGCAATGGCCAGGACCCTCCCAACAAGGCAAATTTTTTTTCGGAAATAGTAACATGATGGGCTATTGATGATAGTTCCTTTACAGCACTATGTATATCCAGGCATTTAAGCCTGGCTACATCGCGGAATGCAACATGCTAAAGTACCTTTTGTGCCGATTGATAACAGCCGGTTTTTAAAAGAGCTGGGGACTAAGATTAAAGAGTTCCGTTTGAGAAAAGGAATGTCGCAAACACAGCTTGCTTTCCTGTGTGAGTTCGAAAAAGCGAGTATGTCCCGAATAGAATCGGGCTTCACGAACATTACAGTCCTAAACTTGAAAAAGATCAGTGACGCACTGGAAGTTAAAGTAATGGAACTGTTGTAGCTAACAGGAATTTTTATGCCAGCCTTTTCCCGGGAAAACCAGTTATGGAGAGATCATAATGCATGACACATGCATTGCAAGATTATTATTAACGGCGTCAGAAGCGCTGACTTTTTGTTTATTCATTAGCGAAGACCGTTCGCAATTAAAACAGTTAAGGCCTATTCCTATCCACTTGAAATTTATACTTCCTGTAACCTTCGGTTCTACCATCATAGAATACTCAGACTGGTTACCATAAAACGTGAAGTCATTCGAATTCAACCGCAACAGGTCACTGATACGCATACCCTGGTAGATACCGTTCTTTAGCTCCCAGTTGTTGTGGCTGAAACTTCCGGTGTATTGTTTCCCGTCGCGGGTAGTTATTGTGCCGCTAATGAGCACATAAGATATTTTGCGATAGTTATTTTCGTCATCCCAGATAAAGACCGCCTGTTCATCGCTGTTGGGAAACAGCACCGAACATTTCTTGGATTCGTTTTCAGAAAAAATATACACGTCTTTTTTTACGTTCTTCTCTCCAAAGCAGGCCACGAGGTATTCATGTGAATCGAATTTCAGCAGGTCATCGGCATACCGGATACTGCCAGGATTTGGTATCTCCTTCTTTTTTATTACAAATGAATAAACCGGTTCTCCGTCTTCCATTTCACACCTGGCTTCGATGGTTATCGCCCGTTTTTGAAACAGCAGCGGGGTTTTCAAACAGGTATCCTCTCCTCCTGAATCCGAAATGAGGTTCATGCCCTTTAAGCGGCTACGGCCATTCTTGAATTCGTCAGCTGATGAAGTATTCAAAACGATACACCATACATCATCCTTCTTATAGATATTGATGGTACGATTTATCCAAATACTATCCGATGGGCCGGGTTTCCTGTTTTCATAAAAAGTAAATCCCATGGTGTTGTCGGTAATACTTCTGCGCTTAACTGGAAAACCTCTTTTAACTACATAATCATCAAAACTTTGGGGGGAAAGCGAACTTACACTGACCAGGTCATCGACAGTAAAAGAATGAGATTGCCCGCCGCATATAACGGGACATAAGAACGCCAGTATAAGACATAACCTTGCCATTGTTACAATGGGTCATGGAAAATTGGTTATTTAGTCTTTAAAGGGATCTTGGCGCTAGGAAGAAGAGTGAATCTGTGGTAAATAATTACTAACAAAGTATCAAAAAATTCTCCAAACTCAAAAAAAACCCGGTTTTTCTTTGAGGCGTAGAAGTTCGAGAGGCAAAATTAATTTGACTGTTGGGGATATTTGGCAACAAAGCGAGAGTAACAGATGCAATCAGGACAGCGGTAGGGTAAATGAAAACACGCTTCCTTTCCCGGTTTCGCTTTCAATACGAAGGTGGCCATCGTTCTTGGCCAGGAATTCCTTGCATAGCATCAGCCCGAGACCCGTTCCCTGCTCATGTGCCGTTCCGTTGGTTGTATAAAACTCGTGGTTGTTTATTTTTTTGAGATCTTTCGGGGAGATGCCATTTCCGGTGTCCTGCACATATACTTCGGTAAAGGAGTGTTGCTCGGATGCCCCAATTGTAATCTGGCCGCCAAGTGGAGTAAACTTGATGGCATTTGATAAAAGGTTGCGGATCACAAGATGGATCATATCGTAGTCAGCCCAGGCAAACACCGATTCAGTCGTTCTATTCGTAATTTTGATCTTCTTGGCCTCGGCGGGCAAATGAAGGGTATTTACCACATTATCGATCATGGCGTGTAAATCGACCGTTTGAGGTTTTACGGCATGGGATTGCATCTGGCTTTTTGCCCACTGCAATAAATTCTCCATCAGGTTAACAGTATAATTCAGGTCCTGTTTTACATCAGGTATAAGCGATTTTATTTCTTCAGCCGGCATATCCTGGCTTTGGATGTTTTCAAACAGATTGCGCAGCGCATACATCGGCGCCTTCAGATCATGAGAAATAACAGAAAAAAGTTTATTCTTTAATGAGTTCAGCTGGTCCAGTTCCGCGGCCTGCTGCTGAAGCTGGTGTGCCTGCTTCTGCATTTCGATATTTGTTTCCTGCAGGGCATTGTTATAAGCAGTATTCTCCGTTTTGATAAGATACAAACCATAAAATATATAAATGATAGCCAGGCCCTGGTTCATCAGGTAGGCCACATAGTTGATCTGTTCCAGCTGGTAGATATATCTTTTCAGGATCACTGACAGGAAAAAATAACTGACCATGGAAAAACAGATCGAAAAGATCATATATCCCAGGTCCTGGATAAAGAAAACGGAAAGAATGCCATACAGGATAAATGACAATTCGATACCCAGGCTGATCCCGTTGATGTAGTTAATACAAATAAATAAAGGATAGAGCA
>DASSFT010000073.1:0-7841 GCA_035694045.1 Chitinophagaceae bacterium | reverse complement strand
AATAACGTTTCCCGATCTTCAGGCAGGTAGGTTTGCCATCGGTGATCATGAATATCTGTTTGTTAGGATTCTTTCTCCTGCGTAAAATATCCATCGCCAGCTCCAAACCAGCCACAGTATTTGTATGATAAGGCCCGACTTGCAGGTAAGGAAGGTCTTTTATTTCAACGGGCCAGGCATCGTTGCCAAATACCACGATGTCCAGCGTGTCTTTAGGATACTTGGTAGTTATGAGTTCACTGAGAGCCATAGCCACCTTCTTGGCGGGTGTGATGCGGTCTTCGCCATACAGGATCATAGAGTGGGAAATATCGATCATGAGTACAGTCGAGGTCTGCGCTTTGAAATCGGTTTCACGGATGCTCAGGTCATCCTCCTGCATGTTGAAACTCTCAATGCCATGGTTGATCTGTGCATTGCGTATGCTTTCGGTAAAATCAATTTGCTCCAGCATATCCCCGAACTGGAAACCTCTTGTTTCGGGATTGATCTCATCGCCCTGGCCGGGTTTGAAGCTATGGTGATCACCCTGCTTGGTTTTTTTCAGTTTACCAAAGATCTCCTCGAGACTTCTTTTACGGATACCCTGTTCGGTCTTTGGTGTGATCTTTATTTCACCTTTCTGGTTCTCCTCGGTGATATAACCCTTGTCCTTTAGCTCATCGATGAAATCGCCCATGCCATACTCGTTATCGGTCAGCTCATATTTTTTGTCCAGCTCATTGAGCCATTGCATCGCTTCTCCCACATCACCATTGGTGTAGGTAAGCAATTGCATAAATAGGTCCAGTAACTGGTCAAACCTGGACTTGCCCTCACTGTTGGCATCAAATCTTGTAAAATGGAAACCTTTCATAGTTTGATCGAGGAAGCCCTGGGAGACAGTGGCTTGAGTTTTCTTTTGGCTTCGGCCTACTACCTCAGACTTCGATATACAATTTACGATAAATCTTCCGGCAACCTCTAACTATTAACAACAAGTTAAAGACCCGCTGGTTCAAACAAAAAAACCTCCGTATGAAGGAGGTTTTTTCATGAAACAAAAAATATCATCTATTTGTTGGCGGGCTTAGGGATAGTATCCTTCCTGGTAGTGTCACCAGGTGCCACATTGGTTACCGTTTTTTGATTTTCGGTGGTGGTGGTTGTCGGCTTCTTCGCGTTCGGATCATACTTCTGTTCGATATCGCCCAGGAGTTTGAGGAAATATTCATTCCTGTCCGCTTCACCGTTCCCGTTCCTTGAATAGAATCCATTGGCAAACTCTTCCCGGTTTGTCCGGATATATTCGTAATATCTCTTCTGCTGTTCCATATCTTTTTTCAGCGAAGCTTTCACCTTTTCAGCCAACTGGAAATTTCCTGCTTTATAGGCTGCTTCAAGATAACTGAGACCGGTAATATTATGAGCATTGCCGCGGCTGGTCATTGCATAGGGGAGAAGTTTGTCAGGGATCAGGCTCTCACCTTTACCCAAAACCTTCAACGCTTCATCTTTCCTGCCTGCATCGGCCAGGTTGCCGGCTGCCTCGGCAAATACACCGCGAACGATCAATGCATGCCGCCTGTTCTCTTCGTCGAGGTATGCATCTTTCTTGGTATCAAACGTAAATTTATTTAGCACGTTATTGCTCATGGCATCCAGGTTGTTGGGGTTATCATAAACCTTGATGATCCAGTTCTCCAAATTGCTCTTTTGCGCCGACGGCACCAGGCGATAGGTCATCCCGTCTTTATGCAGGTATTGCACAAAACCGAGGTTATCAAATGGGGAAGTAAAGTAGATCGGTCTTCTCCATTTGTTGGCCGCAATAATATTCAGGATCGCCAGGTCATTTTTCATCAAGGCTTTTTGCGGGAGTTCAAAGCGGAGCTCCGGCAATATTGTATCTGTCGCATTCGCGGTCTTGGTAGCTATAACACTGTCGCGGTTGACCTCTATGGAAACTTTTGTCACAGGGAATGAATACAGCGAGTCACCTCTTGACATGTCAAGGGATAATTCCGTGCCAACATAGTCCTTCATAAGGCTATAGAGATCATAGTACCTGTTGTTGGGATACTTGGGTCTCGGGGCGTAAATGACGTAATCCCGTTTGCCGCCTTCTATTAGTTCGGGTCCCCAGATCACATCCATAGGAGGGCTATCGTTTATTTTATACCGGAGCTGGTTGATATACCAGTCAATTCCCAACAGGCTATAGTTGATGATGCGTATATCGGGTCTCACGCCTTCAACTTCCTGTGCATACCAAAGCGGGTATGTGTCATTGTCGCCAAACGTGAAAAGAATTGCATTTGGAGCACAGCTTTCCAGGTAGTCCTTAGCGATATCAGGTGCCACTGTTTTTCCACTGCGATCATGATCATCCCATTCCTGTTGGGCCATGATCAGCGGGGCAATCATACACACGATCGCCGTGGTGATATTCGCAAGCCGCAGGTTTTGTCCCTGGGAGGAGACAGCCCGGACCAGGTAGGTAATAGCCGCCGTAACCGCCACAAATAAAATGGTGATCATTGCACTCGAGAAAATGGCGCTGGACATGTCTCCATGCACCGAGCTAAGAATGGCAATAATGAGAGTTAGCACACCACCATAAACGAGCATGTTATTAAAGCCTTTTTTATCAGCTTTATCCCTGGCCATTTTTACAAAGGCAACGACTGCAAGCCCGATCCAGAATGCAAAGGCATAGAATGATCCCACGTAAGCATAGTCACGTTCCCTGGGCTGAAGACCCGGCTGATTAAGATAAAAGACAACGGCAATACCTGTCATAAAGAACAACAGGAAAGTAACCGCCCAATCCTTTTTAAACCGCAGGAATTGATAGACGCAACCAACTATTCCCAATATGAATGGAAGCAGGTAAAGATTATTATGCGCTGCATCTTTCTTCAGGCTATCAGGCATCCTGTCCTGGTCACCCAGCCGGTTATTATCGATAAATGAAATTCCCGTGCTCCAGTTACCATCCCGCACATTCCCCGAACCCTGCACATCATTTTGTTTGCCGGCAAAATTCCACATGAAGTATCGCCAGTACATCAGGTCCATCTGGTAAGTAAAGAACCAACTGGCATTATCAGCATATGTTGGAATGTATTGCGCTCGACCTGTCTCGAGATTTTGTGTTTGTTCGAGTCCCAGCCATCCTATATAAAAGTTATAGTGACCCTGGTCATTGCTCGGATCCCAGATACGGGGGAACAATTGCTTATCGGAAGCCGGGTAAGCATATTCTTTGGATTTGCCGATAGAAACATACCTGTCTTTGCCTTTGATATACTTCACTTCTCCGAGGACAACATCATTTGGCTGCGCATCAAAATGTGGCCCGTAGACCAATGGAGCACTGCCATACTGTTCGCGGCTGAGATAATATACCAGGTTGATCGGGTTGTCTACATTGTTCATGTCAATAGCCGGGTTGCCATTGGAACGGATCAACACGGTGAAGTACATGAAATAACCCAGCATCATGAAAGCATAGCACCAAAGACTGAGCTTGAGGATCCGAAGGCCGGTGGCTTTAAAGAAATATCCTATCAATAGACCTACGCCACTTACCAGGAGGAATTTAAGGAATTTGACGATGGGATCTCCCAGGCTTATAATGAACGGAAGAGCCGATAAGATGAGGAATAGAATGAACCATACGATCAGCTTTGGCTTTGAAATATTTTTCTGGTTGAAGCTGAACGCCCAAACGATCAGCGCTGCCAATGCGAGGAAATAAAAAGTAAAGCCGGAAAAGAACGGCAGGTGCATGCTGGAGTTCACAAAAAACACATCAAAAAGCCCTGCTGATTTCATTGAATATTGTATAACGGCTACCTGCACAATACCGGTGATAAGACAACCGACGATAAAGGCCAGGATAAGCGATCGTATCGACCTGTATTTGACGAAAATCCTTATCAGGGCGATAGCAACGCCGATAAAAAGAATGATCATTGCGATACCGACCAGGTCATTTTCTTTGTTCAGCACATTGGCAATCACCAGCAGGAAAGTAATACCGAGAGTAGCAATGGCGGTCCAGATCAGCAGGCTGTCTTTCTTAAAGACGGCAGCATCACTCTTATACGAATCGTATTTGAAAAATCTTCTGAAGTAATAGATCATCACGATAGCCGGGATACTCAACAGGTTCAATAAGTGAACACCGATAGACAACCCCATCATGAAGAAAAGGAATATGATCCAGCGATCGGCCCGGGTGCGGGCTGCAGGGTCATTGCCGGCATGTTCATCGGCATGTTCCCATTTCAGCATGGCCCAGAACACAAGAGCGGTAAAGAATGATGACAGTGCATATACTTCACCTTCCACTGCGCTGAACCAGAATGAATCGCTGAAAGTATAAGCCAATGCGCCCACAACACCGGCTGCCATTGTGCTGAACAGCTGTTGACCGGTCAGTTGTTCGCCAGTATTGACAAACATCTTGCGGGCAAAATGTGTGATGCTCCAAAAAAGAAAAAGGATAGTCGCGGCACTGGCCATAGCGCTCATGAAATTCACGGCGTTGGCGGCAGTATGCCCATTATCTCCGAATAAGATGATAAAGAAACGGCCGAGGATCGTAAACATGGGAGCTCCGGGAGGGTGAGGCAGCTCCATTTTGTAAGCACTGGACACAAACTCACCGCAATCCCACAAACTTCCCCTGGCTTCGCGGGTAAGCATATAGGTGGCAAGCGCAATAAGAAACACGACCCAACCGGTAATGTTATTGACTTTTCTGAAGTTCATAGTGGGGTGATTTAATAATCCTGTAGCTTTTGGCAGCGGTGCCTTAGGCTGCAATATAGCCCACAGAGAGCCACGGAGTTTTTAAAGAGGACCACAGAGAAATCTCTGCGGCTCTCTGTGTCTTCTCAGCGGTCCTCTGCGGCCAATCTCTATCCTAAGTCACTGCTGTTACAGAGTTCGCAAAAATAGGGGTTTAGGTTGTAGATTTTTAGCCGATTATCCCCCGATTGCAATTTTTTAACTATAAAAGGATCGAGGCAATTTCAGGCCAGGAAAACACCCGTTTGTGCTTCCCGTCATTCATTGAGAAATTATGCGGCTGGGAATACAGGAAGGTCGCGCCGGGGAAATGATCCAGGTTCTTGAAATGATCGTCGATCATGATATCGGCATTGATGATCGTCTTGAGCCCGCAGAAAACTACCTGTTGCCAGCGGATAAAGGGAAAATGCTCTTTCAGCCATTCCAGTTTTTCGGCCAGGCTTTGTGGAAACTCTGTCGCGGCGGAAACGATGAACACATCATAGCTGGAGTTCAGTTGTTGCAGGATTTCCTGGCTATGCTCCATCACTGGCGCCGTTCTGAAAAACCCGTTTGAATAGACGTATTCCCGGCAATTCGGAAATGCTTTCCGCTCTTCCACTCCCGCAATTTCCTCCCAGGTTTTTCGCCTGCCAAAATCGCGTTCATCGTAGCGGAGGAATTGTTCGGCCACATCGGCGATCACGCCATCCATATCTATTGCTATTCTTTCCATGAGATACAGCTTTCTCCGTAGGTTTTTTTCACGCCACGACGCGACGACGCCACGAAAACAGGCTTTTAATCGTTACGACCTTGCGTAGCTTTAGTGAGACGGGGCGTTGCGTCGCTGCGTCGTGGCGTGAGTATTATTCGAAAAATACTTTCACGGTCTGGTAAAACAGCTGCGTGGATTGTTCAGAATAATCTTTCAACCCAAACAGCCCGGCGGCATTGCCTTTATTGATACCGATCTCGAGGTAGCCCGCGCTATTGAATAAAGCCAGCTTTTCACCTTCGGGCACATCCGCATACGATTCGCTGATCCGATCGATCACTTCATCCCGTTTGAAAACGATACGAAAGCTTCTTCCTTTCCGTTGTTGTTCGAATTGTTCGCGGGTGATATTGACGATCACGTTTTCAAAATTATCGATAAAGATGATCTGTCCTTCGATCCAGTTATTATCCAGCAGGGGCCGCAAATGATTTTTTTCTGTATAGCTCACATCGGGTGTGCCGATATTCCGGATAGCCTCCCCATGTACCAGTTGATTGATCACGTTTCCCATCACAGCAGCGCAGTGAAGGGTGTTCTTATTAGCGCTCTTGCCGAGTGGAATGCCGATCACCATATCCGGGTTTTCTTCCAGTATCATATTCAGCAAACCGTTATCCGCGCAAAGGAAATACTGGTTTTTATGAAAAGCCAGTAGCAATTGGTCAGGTTTCTTCTCAAACAGGTTCACCAGTATGATATGATAACTGTAATCCGGGAAATTTTTAAAAGCGCTGCGGCAGATATAGGCAGTTTGCGGGTAATTGAAAGGAGAGATGTTATGCGTGATATCTACAATATTGAACTGCGGATTGATCTGTAGCAGTTGTGCCTTTATTGCACCAACAAGGTAGTCCTGGTGGCCGATATCAGATGTGAGAGTTATTAAAGCCATTGTAAGTGAAACGTCAAAAGTCAGATGTCAGACGTTGGAGTCAAAAGTAACAAGTAATTGCTTTGCTTCACTCGCACTGACAATTCATAATCTAAAATCCCTACTCTAAACTCATAACTCTAAACTCTTAACTCATTTCACCAGTTTGCCATCTTTAAAAAAGAATTTGCGGACAAACTTATCTGCGAGTCCCGGAAACAATTTATTGAGCCAGATCGTGCGTTTGTCTTCGAATGTATAGACAAGGGTCCTTTTTCGTTTGGCAATCGCTTTGAGCGTGATGGTGGCACATTCTTCTGCCGTCATCAAAGAACCTTCATCCAACGTTGAATATCCCTGAGAAACGCCATCGCTGGTCAGGGATGCATTACGGATATTTGAAGCTGTGAAGCCGGGGCAAACCCACATTACATTGACGCCGCTATCCATTAGTTCAGTCCGGAGCGCTTCCATAAAACCCTGCATCGCGAATTTGGAGGCATTGTAGCCTGTTCTGCCCGGGAGCCCGCGATAGCCTGCAACGGATGACACCCCAACGATGGTCCCTTTCCGTTCAATGATCGAGTCGAGCGCATATTTTGTGCAGTAGACGGTGCCAAAAAAATTAATCTCCATTACTTTCCGGATGATATCGATGTCTGCATCGCTGAACAGAGCTCGCATGGATATACCGGCATTATTGATGAGGATATCGATGCCCCCGAAGAATTTTGTCGTTGTATCAATAAAGCGGCGACAATCGTTTTCGTTGCTTACGTCCGCCACCATGGTATGCAGGGGATATGAGGGATGCTCGGACTGAAGCCGGTATAATTTGTCATTATCGCGGCCACAGGTAGCTACTTTGGCACCCGCCACCAGCAATTTTTCTACCAGGGCTTTGCCAATGCCCTCGGAGCCACCGGTTACGATCACCACTTTATCCTGGAAATAGGAAGACATCAACGATTGTTTGGCGCAAACCTACTTTAAAAAATTGCAATATGGGCATCAGTACGCATAGGGTTGTTTCACGCAAAGGCGCGGCGGCGCGGCGATTTACCACTTGTTCACGATCTTTCGGTGAAATAGTTCCAGAAATTCGACACTGATACCGGAGAGGTTGGACATCAATGATAAAAGCGTGGATAAATGCACAGATATTTTTTGGTATAGAACTTATGAGCCCGTATTTTTGCACTCCCAAAAAAAAGGGTGGTACCCACCTTCGCTTTAGCTTCGCTAAAGCTTCGGCGGGCGAAGGATCTCGTAGCTCAGTTGGTAGAGCACAACACTTTTAATGTTGGGGCCCTGGGTTCGAGTCCCAGCGGGATCACGAATGTTGAACGGCGCGGATAAACCGCGCCGTTTTTCTTTTGTCGGAGCCCGCTGGGACGAGAAGTTTAT
>DASSFT010000072.1:0-13065 GCA_035694045.1 Chitinophagaceae bacterium | reverse complement strand
TTCCTGGTTGATCTTTTCCTGGTGATCTCACTTGTCTATATCCTGACCCGGGGTGGCGTTACTCCGGCTCCGCGCAAAGTCTTCTCGGCTTCTGTTACCTATGGACTGGCATTTTTCCTGGCCGGTCAGTACATGGGACATGTGTGGTTTGATCTTCCCTGGCACATGATAAAAGTAGACCTGATAGACAACATCGTTGCCTGGACGCTCTGCGGAATTTGGTTGGGTTGGTGGCTAAATAGAGTGCAGCCTGCCAGCAATTAGTGACTACGGTTTTTTCAGGGCATAATAATAAGAGGCTTATTTACGATCTCGACTAACTCGAGGTCAAAAATAAGATCCTGGCCTGCCAGCGGATGATTGGCATCCAATATCACTATGTCTTCTTTGATTTCTGCTACTACTACTTCGAACTGTTGACCCTGCCCGTCGCTCATACCAAGGGGCATGCCTACTTCGAGTTCCATATCTTTCGGGAATCGACTCTTTGGCATCTCGATGATCATATCCGGGTTCCTGGGACCATAAGCCTGGTCAAATGGTATATTGATAGTTTTTTTATCGCCGACAGCCATCCCTTTCACACCTTCATCAAATCCTTTGATCACCATTCCACCACCAACTTCGAATTCGAGAGGTTCCCGTCCTTCTGAATTATCAAATGTTTGACCGTTATTAAGGCGTCCGTGATAATGCACTTTGACCTTGTCGCCTGTCTTTACCTGTTGCATCTTTTTTATTTTAGAAGGGTTATATAAATGGGCTGCACGGTGGATGCAACTTTGGACGCAAGTTAAGTCGAAAATGATGAACGGAACATTGAAAAATTTAAATAAGAAATAAATTGTTGAAATTTGAAGACATGATAAAAACATTGATCATTTTCGTTTTGCTGCTGGATAGTTTTGCGGTTGAAGCCCAGTCTTCCAACAGCTCTTTCATTCAACCTTCTGCTGATCAAAACATCATTACCGGTGCGGACCGGGTAGATGTTTATTTGCGATACCTCAAAGGAAAAAAGATTGGCATATTCGCCAATCAAACCTCGGTTGTCGGCAACACGCACATGGTTGACACTTTAAGAAAACTAGGTATCAACATCAAAGTGATATTCGGTCCCGAACATGGTTTTCGTGGGAACGCCGATGCCGGCGAAAAAGTTGGTAACTATACCGATGAAAAAACAGGCATCCCGGTGATATCCCTGTATGGTCAAAAAAGAAAACCTTCACCGGAAGATATACAAGACCTGGATATTCTCGTTTTTGATATCCAGGATGTAGGGACCCGGTTTTATACTTACATCTCTTCGATGCAGGAATTCCTGGAAACCGCCCTCGAAAATCACAAGCCTCTTTTGTTGCTCGACCGCCCCAATCCCAATAGTTTTTATGTAGACGGCCCGGTGCTGGATCCAAAATTCAGAAGTTTCGTGGGCATGCAACCTGTGCCGATTAATTACGGGATGACCATCGGCGAATATGCCATGATGTTACTGGGTGAAAAATGGTTGTCGGAAAAAGCCAATGCAGTCAATGCCTATAACATAACCACGAATCCCACACCTGATACTCCTTTTCATTTCCTGGTTATCAAATGCAAAAATTATACGCATAAAAGCAAATATATTTTGCCGGTAAGACATTCTCCCAACCTCCCGGAGATTCAGGCGGTCTATCTTTATCCTACTACCTGTCTTTTTGAAGGCACCGCATTGAGCGAAGGCCGGGGGACAACAAAGCCCTTTGAATATATCGGTCATCCGTCATTGCCAAAGAATATGTTTGCTTTTACTCCTAATCCCAATGAAGGGGCAAAAAGCTCCAAACATTACGGGAAAATTTGTTACGGCTGGAACCTGGGTGGCACACCGGCAGAAGTGCTACGGAAAGTTGATGGCAAGATCCAGTTGAAATGGTTGATCGAGGCCTATGCTATTTTTCCGGCTAAAGACAGTTTCTTTGCAAGACCGGAAGCTTTCAATCGCCTTGCCGGCAACGATGTACTCATGAAACAAATAAAAGAAGGCAAGAGCGAAGAAGAGATCAGGAAGAGTTGGGAACCAAAGTTGAGCGAGTTTAAACTGATCCGGAAAAAATACCTGTTATACGATGATTTTGAATAATTACATTGAGCAATGATTCAATACCAGCTACAGACCAAACAAAATGAGCCCAATACTTTCAATCTTGCATTGAATAGCTTTCGCATCGTATTTATGGGCACACCGGAGTTTGCTGTTGCTTCACTTGATGCATTAGTAAAGGCAGGATACAATATCGCCGGTGTTGTAACCGCTCCCGATAAACAGGCGGGTCGTGGTATGAAGTTGCAGCAAAGCGAAGTCAAGAAATATGCGTTGAAGCATAAGTTGCACGTCTTGCAACCGGAGAAATTGAAGGATCCCACGTTCATTGAAGAATTAAGGGCACTCAAAGCAGACCTGCAAATAGTGGTCGCATTCCGGATGTTGCCGGAGCTGGTGTGGAATATGCCGCCCAGAGGCACAATTAACTTGCATGGATCGTTGTTGCCGCAATACCGCGGTGCCGCGCCAATCAACTGGGCAGTAATCAATGGGGAAAAGGAGACAGGTGTCACCACCTTTAAACTAAAACACGAGATTGATACAGGAGATATTTTGTTACAAGAATCATTCCCAATAGGTGAAAACGAAACAGCAGGTGAAGTACATGACCGGATGAAAGAGATCGGCGCTCAGGTCCTGGTCAGGACGGTACAGGGAATCATCAGTGGGGACCTGAAAGAAGTTCCTCAATCGGCAATCAGCAATCAACAGTCTTCAGATACTGGCTCTGTGCTCAATACTACTCAGCCCGCTCTCAGGCATGCACCTAAGATCTTTACGGCTACTTCCAAAATCGATTGGACCAAAACCGCCGATGAGATTCATAATCTAATAAGAGGTCTCTCCCCGTTTCCCGGTGCTTTTACCGAGCTGGGTGACCAGACGATAAAGATCTACCGGAGCGAAAAAGAGCACATAATCCCCACTTCAAGGCCGGGAAGATGGGAAAGTGATAAAAAGACTTTTTTGAAGTTTGCCTGCAGCGATGGATACATTCTTTTAAAAGATGTGCAACTGGAAGGAAAGAAAAGAATGAGTATCGAAGATTTTTTGAGGGGGTACCGGTTTTGATATGAAATATACAGTAATGTCTTCCGTAGCTATTATTTATTGATGGGTAACAGTAAGCGTAACACCAGGAGCAACGGTAAGATTAACATTAGGTGCTAACGTTAATGTCCTCACAGTAGTGTTTGAGTTTACAACAACAGTTCCGCTGCTAATTACAACATCAGTATTCGCATCAGGAGTCATACCACAATTCCAGTTTGTTGGGTTTTCCCAATTTTGACCTGTCGAGCCGATCCAGGTATCTGAAAATCGTAATTTGAAAGAACCACTGTATGTTCCTCCGTTCACGACACAGCGATATATATACCCATACCAACTAGAGGGAATATTATTCAAGTGGAGGTTTGCGGAGTTGGTCCCCGAGTAATTACTATTGTCTGCAATATTCGAAAACCCGGTGCCCGCATTCACCTGCCACTTATAAGTTGTGCCATTAACATTGGAATTGATAGAAATATTACCGGTTGGACACCCGATTAGCGCAGTTGCAGGCGGTCCTGTTGTTCCGTCGTCATTTATATTTTGCGCGTTCACGCCTCCAGGAGGACCATTATTCCAACTCACAAAAGCTCCATTCAGGCTATTCTCTACGACTACAGGATAACCCTGACTGCCCGGAGTAACACAGGCGTCAGCGCCGCTAGTACCCCACGTTACAGTACCCGATGCAAGCACTCTTTGAGCATAAATATTATAGTCGGAGTTGCGTAATTCCATCCAGGCAGTAATAGCGCCACCCGCTCCGTCGCTGGTTATAGCGGGAACAGTAATGCCGGTATTTGCACACATCGCCACTGGGTCTGTCCATTGCAATTCACCGCTGGAATTTATTTTTTGAGCATACAGGCCATTATTTCTCAGCCATGCTATGATCGCTCCGTTCGCTCCATCATTTATCATTATAACGTTTGCATCGCCGCCACCCCATATGCAAATTGCTGACCCATCTGGCGACCATTGTTGTGTACCATTTGGATTAATTCGTTGGGCATAGATATCAGCATTCCCGTTTCGGTCATCCTTCCAGGCAATGATTGCGCCTCCAGCATCATCTGCAACCATGTTGACTTCTGTTTGATTACCTGTAAGAATGCAAACAGGTTTACCCTGGGACGCCCATTGTATCATACCGGAGCTATTAATTCGCTGGCAATAAATATCCGCATTGCCATTTCTGGTATCGCTCCAGCTAAGGATAGCGCCACCGACGCCATCACCAATCATTACAGGTCCTGGACCGTTGCTGGTTTCGATGACATTTATGTTACAAATTGCTAAACCATTCGCTGTCCATTGTAAGTTTCCCGATGCATCTATGCGTTGGGCATAAATATCAACACCGTTTCGATGATCAAACCAGGAAATGATAGCACCCCCTGCATTATCACTTACAATTGATGGGTCAAAGGAGCTATTAGACCCCGTGCAAACAAGTACACCTGCAGTCGTCCATTGCAATGTGCCCACAGAACTTACCCGTTGTGCATACACACTAAACCCCGAGCCGATCCAGGTGATGATGGCGCCGCCCGCCCCGTCTCCTATGATTGAAACCGGGACTTGCTGACCGAAACCGGAACCGATCGTTACTGTCCATTGCGCAGTTCCTGAAGCACTGATTTTTTAGGCACCTACTGATCCCCCGTTGTACCAAGTGATAATGGCGCCACCTGCCCCATCGGAAACTATTCCAGGATGTTGAGCTCCTCCGACGATAGCAACGGGAGAATTCGTCGACCATTGTGCATAAGCGCCATGGCTCCCGGATAGCAAGAACAAACAAATAATGAAGAAAAAGGAAAGTAACGGCTTAAAATACTTTTGCATAAAGTTCGGCTAATTGTTCCGTGCATTTGATTCTTTATGGACGTGGATCGAGAACGGAGATTCGAGGATATGAAGATTGAAGTTGGACGAATATATAACGTTTTCTCAATTTTTCTTGCAAACACCCCAAACCAGACCATTTGTTAACCTGCATCAAGGAGGTGCGCAAAATAAAAGAACTGCCGGAATTATGTTCCGGCAGCATATAATTTAATATTTTAAAGTCTTCCTATTTTATTTCCAGCTTTGCCAGCAATTCTTTTGACAGTGCAGCTTTTGGCAGCACGAGGCTTACTGTATTGATCGCAAAATAAGATTCTGACACGTTTATATACCCATCATAAGGACCTTCCTTACCCCAGGAGTTTTTTACAATAAAGAACAGTTTACCATCTTTGGATTTCTCTATACCAACGATATGCATCAGGTGATCATCCTCTGTTGTAAGATTTTCATAAAGGGCCTGGCGTTTGGTTGCATCCCAGGGTTCTTCCTTTGCATCGGAAGCAAAAGGTTCTGATTTATTTATATACAAGGCAAGTCCCTTTCTCTGGTTGAACCCGTTGTTGCTTACATCGGCGTCCCACATTACGGTATATCCTTTGTTAACCGCATCTTTTACTACGTCGATCATTTCGCGGAGCGGAAGATTATAAAAAGATCCATTAGCAAAATTATCCGGTGCTTCGAGAATAAAAGGCTTGTAATACGGGTGATGGGTGAATGAAGTGACATTGATGTAATTATCCGCATCGAACTTTAAAACGTCCTTCGCAAATGCCTGCGGGGTATAGGTCTTGCCATTGTATTTAAAACTGGTTGGAGCGGGACCCAGGTTTTGATCCAATATTTTTACATAACCATCCAGCCAGTTTTCGGCTACAGGTCTTTTCTTTAAAACATCATTAAGATATTGCTGCAACTGAGCTACCATCTGGCTATGATCATGCATCGATTGACCCGGTTTCAGTCCGCTATACACCGAATCAGGAACGGCGCCATACAGGCTCATTGCCCTGATCATATCGTGTCCCAGTCCGCCTTCCCCGAATTGTGCTTTCCCCTGTCTCAACACGTAGTTCCGGGCTTTTTCAATATAGATATTTCTCACCGTAAACATTTCGCTGAGATCAAGCTCACCTTTTACATTCTTCATACATTCGCTTTCCACCAGCGACGTAGTGGAAAAACACCAACAGGTACCTGTGTGAGCCTGGTTCTTTACGGAAGTCGCGGGCAATAATTTAACCGAAGTAAATTCCTCTTTAAAATTGTCGACAGGTGGTTGCGCTGTTGCAACAAACGAAGCCATCACGGTGACAAAGAAAAACAGTTTTCGCATAATGAATATTTAGTAATAAAGTTCCTGATTTAATAATTGAGCAGGACAATAAATTTATCCGTATCAGTAATACCCAATGTTGCTGCCGCAGTATTGCTGATGCGAATATCAAAACCCTGGTTTTGCCGTATACCGCTCATTCCCCCGAGTACCTTGGCATATACGGCTTTGTTGTTATCAGGGTTAGTCACTCTTACGATTGTGCCGGGCGTAACACGATCGATCAGCAGGTAATACTTTACCTCCTGCGCCTTGCTATTCATTTTGAATATACCCGATGTTACGGTCTCTGACCTCGAAACAGGTGTTTTCCTTACTTGCTGGTCGAAATCATTTTTAAAATATCCCTGGATGTTCACAGCCGTTGTTGGTGAAGACTGTGATTTTGTGACAACCGGTTCTGATTTTTTAGGTTCTTCTTTTGGCGGATCGTTTTTTACCACCGGCTTATCCTCGTCGGTCTTTGGGGAATTCTGTTTTGCCACGGTCTCTTTGCCGGGCTCATCTTTCTTTTCCTTTACCGGCTCATCCTTTTTTTGTGAAGTCGTTGCAGCCGTTGAATTTTCACCCGTCAGCAGAAAACCGACGATCAGCTTGCTGCCTGCCGCCAGGTTATCGTTTTGCAGTTTATTCCAATCACGGAGGTTCTGCAACGGTACTTTGTTATTCACGTTACTTACTTTCTGTATCGTTTCCTTATCGCCAACCGTATAATATACTGGGATGCCTTTGCTGGCAACCTGGGAAAAATTAGTGTCTGTGAGTGGGATATGAATTACCTGGCCTACGAGCAGGCCACGGGCCATATCCAGCTTATTGTAGTTTGCGATGGTCTTTGGATGCACGTTGTAGAGACGGCCAATGGCGAATATCCCTTCTTTCGGCGACACTTTATGATCGATATGCAGGTCCTGGCCCGATCCCTTAATAAATAACTGGCCCTGCTGGGTCCACCCCTCGTTTAAAATCGTAAGAAAAACAGAGAGCACAACTAAATGCTTCCTCATCGTGTGACTGATTTGATCACAAAGATGTGGCTTTTTTTATTATGCCAAATAACCTCAGTGTTCGTAGTAGAATGCCAGGGATACACGGATCGCGGATTTCTGGATCGCGGATTCCGGGATTTGATTTTTAGTTAGTTCCCACGAAGTAGCAAAAAGCCCTGGATTCGGGGATCTATCTTATCAAGCTAATCCGTGTATCCGTGGCAAAAGACACGACTTTGCTATGGGCAGGCAAATGTGCCGCAAATTCAAGGATCGCCCTAGCTAGTCAAACTCCGCGCAATCCCTTAAATTTTTTTTTAATCCGCGATTACAATTTTTCTATATTTGGGGCAAGAAAAAAGCAGGTCGGCTAGACAACCACCTGCTTGGTCTTCGTTGACCGTTCACATGAGAAAACTATTATTATTCCCTTCCAGCAGGAAGGGATTTTTATTTCTTATTTAGTGAGGTAAATTTATCAGGATTAAAGTTGTCCCCCGTTAAGGTTTTACCCAAACATGAATTTTGCCGGCTTAACCTGCATTAAACCGGCCTATAAAAATAAAGGAGGTTTGCACTGCAGCAACCTCCTTTTCCATAATTAAACAGCCATGATAATCCTTAATGGATCATCTTCACGATCTTAACGGGACCCCGTATATATGAGTGTGTCGGCAAAAATCCTGTTAGACGGGTTTGTATTATAATAATATTTAAGATAAATAACAGGTGTGGCCCCAGGTACAAAACGGCTATTAGCCCCGGGAGATGGCGTCATAAAGGGCCCTCCGACAGGATCACCCGTGATGTTATTTATACTTGTCACCTGGTCAGTACCATTGAAGAAAGCTTCAGGTGCCACATTGGTAAAAGCGGTCAATGAGCCAGCATTGCTGAACGGTTGGTAAAAATCACCGAAATCCGGCCAGTACATAGCTACCGAGTTGGGACCGGTTGTAATCATCTCTACATCCGTTTCAAAAGGGCCGTTCAACGCTGGGTTATCTGTCCTTGTATAAAAGCCTTTCAGGTGATACTTGCCATCGTATTTATTTTTTACATGAAGTATAATCACCACGCGGTTGCTTGTCTGACTTACTTCACCCAGGGAAGTTGACACGATCTTAAGCCCAACTGCCCAGTCGCCAGTCGCCACATTCCCCGGATTGATACGAATGCTTACATCCTTTTTTCTTTCGGCCGGCGTTAGTTCAATATCGCTGGGATCCAGGGCAAATAAACCACCCGGAACAGGTGTGTAGCTTGTGCCATTTGCCGTATTATAGTCGCTGACAGCAGTGGGATCACCAACGACCTTGACCGTTGCATTGCTATTTACAGCTGAACGGACCATGAATTGCAATTCAGCTACATCCACCTTGATCACACCGGTAGCATAGTCCATGGCAACATCCTTTGCATTTTTTCCGTCAAAGAATTCCACAATTACGCGGTCCGTGTTAGGTGTAATATCACCATAGATGTAATCACGGCGACAGGAAGAAATCACCGATAAGCAGGCGAGCATGAACAGCAATAGATAATATCTTTTCATCATAGTTGAGTTTTGAGTTTTAATAACCGGTGTTTTGCGGTAAAATAGCCGGGTTGGCATCGATCTCAGGTTGTGGAATCGGCCAGGTCCATGCCCTGTTCGTCGGTCCTAAGGTGCAGAAAGCAGAACAGTTCGACCTGCTGATCGTCCGCGTAGTTCGCTTCAGGTCAAAGAAGCGATGACCTTCTGCTACCAATTCCCTTCTTCTTTCCGTGGCTATACCATTTAATAAAGCCGCTCCTGTCAATACAACAGGCGAATACCCGCTTATCCTGGCAATACGTAAGTTGTTGAGGTCCGCAGAGCCCAGCGCATCATTGGAAGTTCGTGCATAAGCTTCGGCGCGGATAAGATACATTTCGCCGGTGCGAAACGCTTTGAAATTAACAATCCCATCGGGATTTGAAAGTGCTGCCGCTTTTGCCAGGTATTTACTTAGTACAACCCTACCGCTGATGACAGCGAAATAAGCGTCGATGCGCACATCACCGTTGTCATATAAATTCAGCAGGTCATCGTCTGGTGCATACTGGCTTGCATCCGGTTGTGGGAAATAAGCTGCATACCCCGGTCCACCTTCGCCTGAATTGAATGTAAGGGACCAGATCACTTCCTTATTCGTAGCATCGGTCCATATATCGGGGAACTCACTCATGTCAGCCAGTGGAAATGCATTGATCACATTCGTAGCCCGGGTAATGGCGTTGGCATATTGTCCTGAATACAGGTACAACCGGGCCAGTATTGCATCCACTACGGATACATCCATATAGGCTCTTGTATTTCCGGTCGAACCATTGATGGCATGATCCGGTGACTGTAAGAGGGTGCGTGCCGACAGGAGATCGCCTTCGATAGCATTATAAGTTTGTTGCACCGTGCCTCTTGCCGGCTTGACTTCGTAATTAAACGAATTTATATACGGAATGCCGGGAGCATTTGAATTTCTTGCGTAGTCATTGACAAAATAGCGAAGCAGGTCAAAATGCACAAGGGCGCGGATAGCCAGGGCCTGCCCCTTGATGCGATTGACAGCCCCGGGACTGCTGGTTGCAAACTGGTCAACATGATCCAAAACCAGGTTGGCCTCGGAGATGATCCTGTACCCAGCCAGCCAGGTGCCTTCGATCTGTGTTTCATCAGCTGCATACACCCATCTTGAAAAAACTCTCTCGTTACCCAATGATTCACTTGTTTCCCGGAGATTGTCTGAAAGAATATCCGGCAATAAAGCGAAAGCGTTGGAGCGTCCGTCGACGGCGCCATAATAACTGGTGCTTTGAAAAAGACGGTAAGCTCCTACCAGGGCAAAATCACAATCCTGTATAGTTTTGAATGCATTGCTCCCGTCTACATTGAACTCTGGTTCTACATCCAGTATTTTTTTGCACGAAGAAAGCGATGCAACCAAC
Organism: Chitinophagaceae bacterium; assembly: GCA_035694045.1. GTDB lineage: Bacteria > Bacteroidota > Bacteroidia > Chitinophagales > Chitinophagaceae > VBAT01. The sequence continues at coordinate 2,780 of DASSFT010000072.1, read as the reverse complement.
AAAACAGCAATAAATATTTTTCTGAATAACATAATTGTCTCGTTTAATTTTTTACAATCCTACGTTTACCCCCAGGGTGAAAGTTCTTAACTGGGGATATTGAGCACCGCCTAATCCCCCACCTGTTGCTTCGGGGTCATAGCTCTGGAAATTGTGCCATACATACAGGTTCTGCGCCTGGGCGAATACCCGCAGGCTCTTCATCTTCCACCTGTCCATTAAACTCTTTTGGAAAGAATAACTAAGCATCACGTTGCGCAACCTGAGAAAATCCCCTTTCTCAACAAACCGGGATACCTCCTGGCGAAAATCACTGAATGGACTCGGCACATCCGTAATATCACCCGGGTTCTGCCACTCGCGAATCATATTCTTTGAAAGATTGGAATACCAGTAAATCGGGTTCTCCACCTGTACGCGGTCATTGTTATATAACCAGTGACCGAAAGCATAGCTGAACAAAGTGCTTAATTCAAGTCCCTTGTAATTAAACGTATTGGAGAATCCGCCAAAATAAGGAGGATCTGTAGTGCCTAACAATACCCTGTCGGCAGGATCATAAACATTTGTTGTGTTCTTGCCATCCTTGGTATAATATAATGCATCGCCTGTGGCAGGATCCACACCTGCATAGCGGACCAGGAAAATGGAATTGATAGGTTGTCCTACCTTATTAATAAAATACCCGGAGATATTTTCATCCATTCCATTCTGATCAAGAAGTTTGTTCTTATTATAGGTAAAGTTTCCATCTACTTCCCACAGAAAATCACGGGTGCGTACAACAACTGCATTTAAGGAAACCTCGATACCGGTGTTTTGTAATTTGCCCAAATTGTTGGTGATGGAAGTGAAACCTGATGTACGCGAAAGCTGCCTGTCAAGGAAAAGATCTTTTGTTTTGTTGTTGTAATACTCTACTGTACCACCAACCCTTCCGTTCCATAGTGTAAATTCAATACCTGTGTTGAACATTAGCTTACGTTCCCAGGTAAGTGAACGCTGAAGATTGGTAAGTACCAGTCCGCCGACTCCATTATAAACGGTCGAGCTTAGTAATTCTCTTGATGTAAAATTGCCGATACCCTGGCTACCCACTGATCCGTAACTTGCTTTTAGCTTTAATGAACTTAGCCATCCTTTTGTTCCTTCGAGGAATCCTTCTTCGCTTACGATCCAACTGGCTCCAACACTTCCGAAATTGGCCCAACGCTCGGATTTAGTCAACCTGGATGAACCATCCCTGCGGGCGCCGGCACTGATATAATATTTCCGGGCATAGCCATATGTTGCATCGGCAAAATAAGAAACAAGCCCGCTTTGAGTTGCATCACCACCTACTGTAGGTATATAACCATTGTCCGGCGTACCGGGTGTTATACCTGCTTCATTTTTGAAGGGGCCCACCAAACCAAAACCATTAAAATTAAATCCATCTGCTTTGGTTTGAATGATCTCGTTAAATAAAGCAGCGCTTATTTCGTGAACACCCATCGTGCGTTGATAGCTCAGCGAAGTTGTTCCTGTATAACGGAATGTCTTGGTATAAGAGCGTGATACCTGGCCATTGCCGCCGGTGGACTGGCTTCCCTGGTCGGTGTTACGATCGAGATAGAGAAAAGCTTCATCGGAAGTAAAATCGGCACCCCAGAGTGTTTTTAACTTGAGACCTTTTACCCATGGCAGACTATATTCGATGTAAACATTACCTACACCTTTCATTTGATCGCCATGGCCATTGTTTTCCAACAACTCGCGAAGGGGATTGGGCTGGTTCTGTAAAAAATCGTCCTGGTATTCGCCATTGGCATCATACAGGCTGAGATAAGGATTGAACCAGCGTATCGCATTCAAAGGACTACCGACATATGTATCATTTTCCCGTGTACCAACAATTCTTGAATAACCGAAGGTTGCATTGATGCCGGTTTTGAAATTGCCGAATGAATTTTCCACGTTGACACGACCGGTATAGCGCCTGAGACCTGTCGTCTTTACGATTCCCTGCTGGTCAAAGATTGAACCGGACAGGTAAAAACGTGTTTTATCATTCCCGCCGGAGGCGCTTAACTGGTGTTGCTGCGTAATACCTTTCTGGAACAGGGATTTTTCGATAGTGCTGCCGATCTTGCCGAGGCTGTCTACCTGTGCATCGGTCCATCCAAATGGATTGATCCCAAAATCAGGACGGTCATAGAATTCATACTGCAGTTTTTCTTTCGAGGTCATCACTTCAAGCCTGTTCTCCGGCAACTGGGACCAGCCATATTGAAAATCATAATTGATCTGTGTTTGTCCGGGTCTTCCTTTTTTGGTAGTAATAACGATAACCCCGTTGGCTCCTCTTGAACCATAGATAGAAGTAGAGGATGCGTCCTTTAATACTGTGTAAGACTCGATATCTCCCGGGTTGATCGTCGCAAAATCAGCGGCATTGATTTGAACACCATCAACAATATAAAGCGGTGTATTGGTACCATTGATCGAACCTTTCCCACGAATGGTAACTTCTGCAGCTGCGCCAGGTTGGCCGGTTGAAGACTGCGACAGGAGACCGGGCACTTTACCCTGTAAGGCCTTATCAAATGAACCGAGGGGTTGTAGTTTGATCTCCTCTCCAGATACTTTCGCTACCGAGCCCGCGGACTGCCGTTTATTTTGTAACGCATAACCGGTTACGATAACTTCCTGTAAGCTTTTTTGCGTCACATCCAGCGATACATCCACAGAAGAGCCATTGACTGTAACTTCCTTGTCGGTGAAACCTGTAAATGTAAACA
>DASSFT010000071.1:0-5459 GCA_035694045.1 Chitinophagaceae bacterium | reverse complement strand
TCTTTATTCTTACCTATGACGAAAACGATGGCTATTTTGATCACGTGCCGCCGTTTGTCGCTCCTCACCCTTTTAAAAGAAGCACAGGCCTGGTTTCAAAAAGCATAAACACTTTATCCGATTATGTGGCAAGTAAGGATCAGCAAAGTAATAAAGAGCATTCGAGGGAAAGTTCGATCGGCCTTGGCTATCGTGTACCCCTTGTCATAGCTTCACCGTGGAGCCGCGGGGGCTGGGTGAACTCGCAGGTATTTGATCATACATCATCGTTACAATTTCTCGAAAAATTCCTGTCGCATAAGCTGAAAAAGAAAATTGAAGAGCCTAACATCACTAGCTGGCGAAGAGCTGTATGCGGTGATCTTAGCTCCGCATTCAGGCCTTATAATGGAGAAAAATTGGATAAGCCTGAATTTTTAGATAAAAAGGAATTTATCGAAAGTATACATAAAGCTCAGTTCAAAAATCCGCCCTCTAATTTCAGGAAATTAAGCGGGGAGGAGATCGAAAAGATCAATAAGGCACCTTATTCTTCACCGCACATGGCCTCGCAGGAAAAAGGGATTCGTTCATCCTGCTCTTTGCCCTATGAGTTATACGTTAATGAAAAGCTTAGTGACGATAAACGATCAATCTCGATAAATTTTAGATGTGGGCGCCAGTTTTTTGGTGCCTCTTCAGCGGGATCACCTTTCCAGGTTTATGCACCCGGGATTTACAAAAATGAGATCATGAAAGTCTGGGATTATGCAGTGGCCGCAGGCGAGGAAGTGACTGATAAATGGGCGATTGATGAGTTTGAAAACGGCAACTATCATTTGAACGTTTATGGGCCCAACGGATTCTTTAGAGAATTTAAAGGGAATTCGAACGATCCGGATATTGAACTGGTTTGTGAGTATGAATCGGATTTGAAAAGACGGGATCTCGCGATGGGCTTCCCGAACATTCTTGTTAACAACAATAGCAAGCTTTTACAGACGATTGAAATAACCGACAATGCCTATGGCCATGGTAACAAGGTCTACCCTGTCAAAGCCCAAACAGGGAAAAAACCAAAAATCATAGGCATTAGTACTTTCGAAAGTTATAATTGGTACGATTTCACAGTAAGGATAAAAGGTAATAAGAGTTTTGAAAGAAGGTATGCCGGGAGAGTAGAAACGAAAGAAGCCGGCAAAACCGATCCTTTTATGGGCAGAGTAAAGTCTTAATTCATGTCTGGATGAACAGGTCCGTAGCGAACCTTCCTGCTCCTTATATTTTTCTTGGGAAAGAGAACATCGTGTGCTGTTTCATAACCGTTGTCCGCCACCTGGTCCAGGGTGCGACCCGTATTTATTTTCCGGATTAACCAAACCCCGATCCCGGCAAGGACAACAACTCCGGTCATAACCTGTAAAAATTTTTTCATACAGCGATTTTGCATGGTAACGCAAAAGCTGTACCATAGTAATTTCACGCAACGACGCGACGACGCAACGAGCTTATTATGAAGACACACACGTCGTGGCTTTCTCCCGCCATTTAGCGGGATGGCGAGAGATCTATTTTCAAACTGAGATACCTCAAAAAAAAGGAAACAACCGTACTAATGCAAAGAAATCCTAAAGGAAGATCAGGATAGCGAATTTACCCAGGAAAGCATATTCTTACCCCCAAGGTTCTTAATGCAGGTAAAATGAAAACCGGTACAATACGGGACGGAAAACTCGGCAAAAGAACCGGTCAAGCCAAGGTCGCCGCTGACATACGCCTCAATAGACGAGGTATCGATGGCAATCAATCCGGGTGGAACAATTTTACTGCTATAACCAATGTGGTAACGGCGATGGGCAAGTTTCTCTACAAGTGCTTGTAACATCACTGGTTCGTCGATAGTGACCAAAACAGTCAGCGAAGAGCAATTTCCGGGCCCCGGGCAATCATTATTTTTCATATACAGGGGTTTAGATTGAGTTCCTAAACAATACCATAAAGTAAAGGCAGAACCCGGTCCTTAAAAATAGAGGAACCTATCATTTGAATGTACTAGATAAATTAGGCAATTTTGTAGAATAAGAACTACGAAGACCCGTTGCCTTTAAGCTATATCATATATGGTTCACTTGGGACTGTGGCAATTGCCATACTGCTTTATTTTCTCTCTAAACGGAAAAGAGACTAGTGTTAAAGAACCAAGCTCCAAGAACCAAAAAAGCACCAATATCTAAATAAAAAATCCGAAAGTGAACATCTGGAAAAGCACGAAAATTTAAAAAGATCCCGAATGATCGGGATGTTATTTTTTTGATTTTCGGAATTAACAATTGGATTTATTTGTCCCGCCAAATGGCGGGATTGGATCTTGCGATTTGGCACTTTACTGCGTAGCAAACTCGTCTGCCAAACGATTTATCTGCTCAGTCGTAGTCGTCTTCCCACCTTCATCAATGACAACACGGAACCGGAATATGACAGACTCCCCTTTTTTCAAATGGAGATTTTTTTCACTTTTACCATTAGTAAAGATTTTTTCCCCTAGTGGGTTGGCTGCGAATAAGCCATATCCCCGGGCATGCCAGAAAGTAGGATAGTTAACGTTCTTTGGATGATCAATGATCGTTACGCTCACTGAATCCTTACCCATCTTGCCATATACTTTGCACCAGCGTCCTCTCGTGCTCCAGGCATCATTCCCCTGCTTGCCTTCGCTGGTCAGGTAATTTCCGTTGGGAACAAGGTCTGTCCCACCCTTGACTATCGTCACATTGCCTTTGTTATCGGTAAATTTCTGGTCGTCTTTGGTAGGTATTTGCAGCTCATGCGCCAGGCGTAGACCCAACATACCATCTTTTGCGTCGGTAAAAACAACATCCGTGTTTGCGGTCAATTTCGTGGCCCGGTCGATGGTGCGAAGATTGCCAATACCACTGAATTTATACTCTGTCGCCTCGTTAAGCAGTACGTCGCCCTGTTCATTAGTCCATTTCGCACGATAGGTCAGGCTGCCTTTCTGTCCACCTTTCGTTTCTACGATCTTATCGGTCTTGATCCAGCCATAAGATGATTTTTTTTCTTTCGGAATAGCGTAGGAATTATTCCAGAAATCAAGCCCATTCACATTTTCGAAATTGAACCAGAGACCGAGGTGATGCGGATGGTCCGTAGGATCTCCCGGTTGGGGATTGACGGGAAAGCCGCGGGTAACAACGGTTCCGGTCGCGGTACGCAAAGGATAGAGAACGGGTTTTTCAATACTATCGCCATAAAGAAAAGAAGTAAATAGTTGTCTCGCCATATACACGTCTACTCTTTTTTCTTTGGGAACCTGCACCACTTTTACTTCTGGAATCTCCATTATCGCCAGCTCTTCCTTTTGCTGGGCCATCAATGACTGAAACGAAAGAAATGAAAGCACCACCGCACTAAGTCCTTTTATTTGTCGTTGCATGAAAAACAGTTTAATATTTGAAAACTTTGTTACCAGCCATTACTTCCTGCGTCTTTTCATCAAAAGTTACTTTCTCACCTGTATGCGCGGCTGCATTGGCCATAATCGTTGCAATAGAATGGCTGTAGCCGGCTTCAACAGGCGCATTCGGCTGTTTGCGACTACGGATGCATTCCATCCAGTTGCGAACGTGATTGGAAGTAAGATTATCGCCGCCTGTATTGGCAGATGCAACTACGGGTGCCGCTTCAGACAAGCTCATTTCGGGCAGCAAATTCGGCTGCATCTTCATTTCGTCCGCAAAACGTTTGGTCAATCCTCCTGCCGGTGATACTTTATTGGTGATAAGGTTTAATTCACCACCGTTGGAATAATAGATCTCCGCCGGTTTCTCATCACCATTGTGCATGCGGGAAGCAAAAGTCACCTGGAAGCCTGTAGTTGGGTCATTTGCGGGGCCATACTCAAATACAGCCGTAATTGTATCCCAATTTTTTCTTCCGTCTTTCCACATATAAATACCTCCATTAGCTACTACGGACCTCGGATGCTGCAGGCCGCTAAACCAATTAACCGTATCGATCTGGTGGCTCATCCATTGCCCCGGTAAACCCGAAGAATAAGGCCAGAACAAACGGAACTCGAGGTATTTCCTGACATCAAACTTTTCGAAGGGCCTGTTCATTAAATATCTTTTCCAGTCCGTATCTTCTTCTTTTAGCTGGCTTAGCAAAGCAGGTCTTCTCCAACGGCCGGGTTGATTCACATTCCAGGTCAGTTCAACCATCGTGATCTGGCCGAACTTGCCGGATTTAATATACTCATTTGCCGCAGTGTAATTTTGCCCGCTTCTTCGTTGCGAGCCGATCTGCACTATACGGTCCGTAGCCTTTATCGCTTTTAACGCTGCCCGGTTATCCTCCATTGTTTCAGCAAAAGGTTTTTCTACATAGGCGTCACAACCAGCTTTCACCGCCTCTATCGCATGACGGGCATGTTGAAAATCGGCAGTGCTGATAAAAACAGCATCCACCAGTTTTTTATCATACATTTCTTCATTATTCCGGCAGGCAACGACATCGTGGCCCATTTTTTCCTTCCACGTGGCGGCTCCGTCTTCTCTCCTTTTTTTCCAGATGTCTGATACAGCGACGAGATCAAAATTCAATTCCTTATAGTGGTTCATGAAGCAGGGAATATGCGAACCCCGGTGCCGATCGGAGAAGCCCACAACTCCCACCCTGACCCGGTCATTTGCTCCTATGATATTGCGATAGCTACTTGCGCTGAAAGCAGAAGCTCCCAGGTACAGTCCGGAAGTAGTGATGGCTGTTTTGCGGATAAACTCGCGGCGTGACTCTGACATAGTGTGTTGTTTTTGAGTTCAAAAAGTAAGCATATTTTCTTAAAAATATCCAGACCTATACCAATTTTGTATACGGATCGTTTATCTAAAAACTAAGCTATTTATGCAAGAATACAGGAAGGTCGTAAAAATCGCGTCATGGACTGCCCTGCTGTTCTGCCTGCTTATGCTTTCAAAATATATCCTCTTTAAAAAAAACCCGCCCTATTACAAGCATTATTTTGCCCATGAGTATAGACATTATACCCTGAAACAAGGATGGAAACAGGCTAACCTTCGCCCGTTTCATACCATCACCCTGTTTTCTTCCGACCGGGTGAGTTCCGAGTACAGCTATAAAAACATCGGTGGAAATATTATCGGTTTTATTCCTTTGGGCGTTTTATTGCCGATCGTATTACCTTTTTTTCGAAGGTGGTGGCGATTGACCCTCGCGGTTTTTCTCATCAGTCTATCATACGAAACACTTCAATTGTTTGCAGGTGTTGGAATATTTGATGTAGATGATCTTTTGCTGAATACTACGGGCGGGATCATCGGCTTCGTTTTATTTGCGATTGCACGGCGCTTACTGGCAGAGCCAAACGAGACCGCAATTGAGGCCCGTTGATATTTCTCTCTTTATGATTTATTCAACAGGTATTTGTTGAGCAACTCAAT
>DASSFT010000070.1:0-10188 GCA_035694045.1 Chitinophagaceae bacterium | reverse complement strand
GTGGCCGTCCTCTGTGAAAAACTCGACTCTCCGTTCTTTTTCTACAGCAGCCAGCAGGTCACCTTGTGTTGTTGCCGTTGTTGGTTGTAGTCCTGCCCGAGCGCGAATTATATTAAGATCTGCTACGGTACCTTGTAAGTCGCCCGAGTGTACACGAGCTTCAGCACGGATTAGGTATTGTTCTGCCAGCCTGAGCATCACGACTGTTTCCCGGGGTTCGGTGTACGAGCCCGTCGCCCTGTATTTGTAAGCGAAAAAATAAACCGATGCAGGAACGCCGGCAACTGCCGGAACAGAGTCGACACCTACCCAATTGACAAAGCGAAGATCATTCGCTTCAAATGCATTTACGAGAGATTCATCCAATGCTACAAGCTTATGCGCAGTTTGAGGAGTTTCCCCGTTGGGAATAAAATAGTAAGAGGCATCCATTACGAGATAAGACGAAGTTTGAAAGGGCACGATACCCCAAATGTTTTCCTTGCTATTGACCAGGAAAGTTTCTGACGGATCGACAAGTTGATAATCTGCATTCATTATAACACTGTCGGCCATGGCAACTGCGTTGGACCAATCTTTGTTATACAAGTTCGCCCTCGCCAAAAGAGCGATAGCTGAGGATCGGTTAGGTCTTCCGCGGTTGGTGACAACAAGTCCATTGTCATCCTTGTATTCTGTAGTTAATAAGGACCTCGCTTGTTGTAGGTCAGAAATGATTTGTTTATACACTTCGTCCTGGGGGCTTCTCGCTAGTTGATTGTTGCGCTGATAATCGGTACTTAGTACCAGGGGCACATTGCCATAAAGATTAGTCAAATAAAAATAAAGTAGACCGCGCAGGAAATATGCTTCACCCAGCCACTGGTGGCCATAGTTCAGCTTTTTTGATGTTGTTAGTCCTTCGATGGCGCTGTTCACTGAATACAGCTGGTTATAGATATCGCTCCATCGACCAGTAACGTTGGTAAGGGCGCTGCTTATGTTATTGCTATAGATCGACACGTGGAAGTCAAACGGGGAGTAATTATTAAATTCATCTCCGTACAGACCCGTAAGAAAACCAACGCCCGATATTCCGTCGAAGTATCCATGTTCGCTCATGGCTGTGTAAATACTATTCAACGCAGCGGCGGCGGTTAAATCATTTTCAAAAATCGTCTTACTCTCTATTCTGGAGAGAGGTGGAGGAACTTCAAGGTACTTTTTGCAACTCGAAGCAGCTAACAACACGAACAAACAAAAAACACAAGCTGTGCGAGAAGATAGAGCGGAGTTTTGAATTGACCATTTCATGATTCAACAATTCAAAAGGTTACATTAATCCCAAAAACATAAGTCTGCAATGGCGGTAAGTGATTTGCAGTCATGTGTTCGGGGTCAAAGTCTTTGTATTGCGATAAAGTAAAGAGATTCTGTCCAGCAAAGTATATCGCTAATTCTGACATTCCCAGACATCGGATCATTTCGCTGGAAAAGCGATAAGTTATACTCAAATTCTGCAACCGGGCATATGTGGCGTCGCTGTAGGCTGCAGTGCTTTTGCTAAGAGCATTTTGATTAAATAATGACACTATAGATGCATTTGCACCGGGAATATCGGCTATGTCGCCCGGTTTATTCCAACGTCTGTTTCCAATGGCTGACGGGAAATTTTCGGGACTGCTACCGAGAGGGAAAGCATGATAAGCAAAGTAATTGGGCCCCATTCGCTTAATAATATTAATCTGGAAGTCTAATGAGAAGTTTTTATAGCTAAGCTCATTAAGTATACCGCCATAAAATTTAGGAGCGAAATCAATGAAAGCTACTCTATCATGATTTTCGTCTAAAGGAAATGGGTCCAGGAAGGAGGAATATTCCACTTTTGCGCCGGCTGCAGTATAAAAAGTCGGACTGCCCGTCGACGGGTTAACCCCAGCATATTGGAACAATTTGATGCCGGTGATTGGCTTGCCGAGAACGTAGTTAATATTATAAGCCATCCCGTCGAGGTGTGGATAGGATATCAATTTGGTCCTGGGCAATGTGACATTGATCCTGGTGATCCAGGTAAAGTTCTTACTTCTAACATTCATAGTATTAAGGGTAACTTCGGTACCATAACTATGGATATTCGCTGGCGAATTGACGGTGACCTGGGTGAAGCCCGTAATGCTGGACAGAGGCTGATCGATCAATTGATCACCCACCTTATCTAAGTAAAAGATTGCGTCCAAATTTATGCGTCCTTTTACCAGTTCAATATTTAAACCTGCCTCAAAATTCTTGTTCGTTTCCCAATGCAGGTATGGATTAGAAAGGTTTTGTGGGCTTGCCGCAAGCCCGCCTCCATAAGCATTATCAGTAATGCCATAGTAATTTGCATAAGAATAGGGCGGAATAGAACTACCCCCCACTAGTCCATAGCTGGCTTTAAGCTTTAAAAAGTGGATGACGTCCTTTATAGGTTTAAACCATGACTCCTCGCTGATGATCCAAGCTCCGGCCACGGAACCGAAATTGCCAAATTGCCTGTTGTTGCCAAATACTGATGATCCATCGCGTCGTCCATTCAAAGAAAGGATGTATTTATCTGCCCAACGGAAATTCAAAATGGCAAATGCGCCGACATATCTATTGGGGATTACCCGATATGATGTACTTATGTTTGCAGAATTCGCGTTTGATGGATCGTATATCAGTGCATCAGTTATGAAACCGCCTCGGGCAGCAATATAACTACTTTGATTCTCCTGGTCGCGCAGGCTAGCACCTGCCGTGACGCTTAGACGTCCTCGGTCGCCAATCGACTTGCTATATTCCACACGCGGATCTGCGCTGATGGTTCTGAAGCGGTATTGGTTGATTGCACTGAAGCGCTGGTTAGGATCAAATGTTGCCGGATCGAAAACCGTTGAGGGATTTGCGTTAAACTCCTTTGCTGACAATAGATGGAACCCGCCTGCGATAGTAAAGGTGAGGCCTCTAATAGGAGTAAAGGTTAACGTCGCATTGGCCAATAAGTTATCAGTGTTATTTCGGTAAAGCATGTTTAACAAGCCCGCTCGATTGGTCGGGTTATTGACCCAGTTAACCTGTCCGTTAGGCAAAAAAGGATAGGGGGCGTTTGGTGCCGTGTTCATTGCGATCGAAAAATCAACCGGTATGATATTGTCAACATTTGTGGTGTAGCTGCCTGATAACGCCGTAGCGAACTTCCGATCCGGAGTATTGGTATTTATGCTGAAGTTCACTCCACCTGCCTTGACGGACCCACCGCTGAGTTGCACATTGCCTGAGTTGCGGTAAATAGTCCCTAAAAGGAAATTGGTGTTGGCGTTTCCGCCAGAATAGGTAACATTCACTTTTGTTATTGGCGCGTGCTCTCCCATGTAAAAATCTTTCCAGTTAGTGGAATGAGTGGTGTCCCACGTACCATTGAGATCATAGTCAAATGGGCCCGTTGTGATATTTACGCTGGCAAAAGCTTCGTGGCGCAAAGCCAAGTATTCCTCTGTGCTCATCATCTTAGTAAACTTTCCTACTTTGGAAAAGCCATGGACAATATCGAGGTTTACCGATTGTTTTCCCGGCTTTGCTTTTTTCATCGAAATAAGGACGACTCCAAAAGCACCGCGCGAACCATAAATGGCTGTTGCATCAGCCCCTTTTAAAACATTAATCGACTCAATTAAGGCCGGATCAAGGTAATTCAGTGCATTTCCCCCTATTCTTGCTGTAGGAACTAGTGGGTTATTTATCATGCCCAAAAGAGAAGACGCCGGATATTCCACTCCGTCAACAATATATAGTGGCTCCCCGCTCAGGGAAAAAGTAGTGGGAGAAGTTCCTCCTCCACCGTAAAGCGTATTGAGACTTCTGATCTGCACCAGGAATAAGCCATTCGGCATACCGGTTTGCTCCGTTATAAACATGCCCGCAGCTCTTCCCTGCAGTGCCTGCAAAACATTTGCCACTGGGTTTCGCTCAATTTCCTCAGACTTTATAGTTGTTATATCGCCTGTGCTAAAACGCATGCTGGTCTTTGAATATGCGGTAGTTTGAATTTCATCCAGGACCACATCGCCTGTTGTCTTTTTCAATGCAATTGTTAGTCGTGTCAGGGTGTCGGTCAGTTTCAAATCTCTCTCCATCTTTTCATAGCCTATAGAAGAAACTTCCAGCGTATGTCTTTTTTTTTGTGCAGGCATATGCAGAATAAATTGTCCGTTATCATTAGCAGCCGTGCCGATGTTTGTACCTTTTAATACTACACTTGCACCAACTAAGGGGTTTCCATCTTCATCAGTAACTCTTCCAGAGACCTCCACCCTCGAGTTATCATTCGGAGGCTGAGATGACGTGACTTCTCTTATTATGAGAGTGCCATCGATAATTGAATAAGCCAGGCCTCTATTTTTTATGCAAATGTCAAGGACCTCACTAACTGGCCTGTTCTGTACGTCCAATGTTACCTTTCCAATTTTTTCAATGATGGCCTCATCAACAAGAATGTTCAATCCGGTTTGATTATGGATTTCTTTTAGCACCAGCTTCATTGGTGCATCCTTTACAGAGAGTGTAACCGTCTGCGAAACTGAAATGAGCGATATGAAAAGACTAAAGGTAAATAAGAGAATCAATTTTGGTTTCATAACCCTTTTATGTTTTAGGGTTAAACAATTCGAGGTAAAAAGAATGATCGATCGCTGTAAGTTAAATAGCCATTACCTGATTCTTTAGCAGTAAGTGAAATTAAATTTAGCGAATAAAAATGATTCCCTGAAGTTTTATTTTATAATTGAACGTGAGCCATCTTTATGGCCGGCTTGATGATCGATAGCTATTGAGTTACTATTAATTTTTTCCTTTCGAGATGGAATTTAATGTTGTTTGCTTTTAATGCAGCCAACGCGGAATTGAGCGAACTGTTTCGATTCATGATTCCAAAGAGTCTTCTATCAGGAATTTCGGATTGATAGACTATTTCAACATCATACCATCTTGCAATTTGCCGAAGGAATTCTTTTAACTCCGTCTGATCAAAGTTGAAAAATCCTTCCTTCCACGCAACGACCTGGTCCGTGTTGACATTATTCAAAATCTTTAGATTGTTTTTGCCAGTAATGATTGCCTGGGAACCGGGCGACAAAAATCCGGTTGCATCATCTTTGGTCACTTTCACTTTTCCTTCTAATAGTGTGGTTGTCATGTTTGGTTCGTCCCCATAAGCATTTATGTTGAAACGAGTCCCCAGTACTTGCACATCCATTCCATTCACAGTCACATGAAATGGCTTTGTTGGATTATGTTCAACTTCAAAATAAGCTTCACCAGTAATTTCTACTTTTCGCTCGTCGCCTGCGAAAGAATTTGGAAAATCTATACTACTTTGCGCGTTGAGCCAAACCTTAGTTCCATCAGAAAGAATCATGGCATATGTTTCGCCATTCGAAGTAAAAACTGCGTTGTACAGAACCTCACTTTTATCCGAATGAGATCGTTGATAAATGAGCCTACCATTTTGATTGATCACGTCTACATTGCCCTGTTGTGCAAGTTTGCCACTAATAGCGCTGTCAAGAATTATTACGGAACCATCCGCCAATTTTAGTTTTGCTTTATACTTACCCGGGGCATTGGCATCGGATTGGGCAACCGAAGGGGCTTCTCGCGGTGAAAAGTCTTTTCTATTGTTTTGCCATTTGTACAGCAAGACCCCAACAACTAAAATAATAACAGCCGCTGCAGCCACCGATTGCCATCTTCTATACCAAATCAATGAACTCCTTTTCGCGACTGTAGACTGTAACTCAATGATTTTTGTGCGATCATCGCCAGCAATCTTTTCACCCAGCCACTCCTGAATTTCAGTGTGTAGCTTCTCATTACCTTCATTCACATACGACTCCGCCATGAAGGTCTCCTTCATTAGTAATTCCAGTTTTTCACGGTATTCTGGTTGATCCATCAATCCAGCCAGCTCTTTTTTGCTACTGCTTGTGATGGTGCCCGTGAGGTACTGTTCCAGCAATTCTTTTAAAGTTTCATCATTCATGAGAGGACTGATATATAAAGACGCCGCCCAGCAAGAAGATGGGTGGGTCAGGTTTAAAAGATTTTTGTTTTATTATCAACAAAATATAAATACAGCAACCAAAAAATCATTTCTGCATGCGTGTGGATAAACGTCCTGATAAAGCTTAAGCCACGTACGATATGCTCCTTAACGGTATTTCTTGAGATATTTAGACGTTGCGAGATTTCTTCGTAGGTCAACCCTTCGATCCTGCTCATCTTAAAAACCAATTTTCGTGTGGGTGGCAAATTTTCAATAGCCTCCATGATTTGATGATAAACTTGCTTGTATTCCAGTTGTCGGTCTGGAAGCAGAACATCTTCAAGCAAGTCAACGGGTTCTTTACCTGCGAGTTCGTCCAGCTTCTTTCGCATGGAAGAAATTATCTTGTTCTTCCCTAAAATGAAAAGAAAATTGTTGAAATCATTGACCTCGGAGAGTGTTTGCCTCTTTATCCAAACCTGTAAAAAAACATCCTGTGTAATCTCCTGTGCTCTGGGTGAAGACTTAGTGTATGCAAGCGCATGTCCATAAACCTTATTCCAATACATATCTACGAGGCGCGTAAAAGCCTTTTGATCCCCGTCGGCTATGCAAATAAGCAGCTCTCTCTCGTTATATAACGGACCAGACAAAGGTTCCTCCCCTGTTTGTTGTCCTTTAAAAATACAGAAATAGAAACAAACGAGTCCAAAGAAGATCCCATAATAATCATCAGAAATGAACGGTTCGAAACCCACCCACCTTTTCCAATGTTAGCGTCTTTATAATCGGGAGAACAGCAAACGGCCTAGTGAGGGAATTTGTGTTTCGGAGCAGTATCTATTAATCATTCAAGACATAACTCGAAAAATAATTCACCTTACTGACGATTCAATAAAACAACAATGAAAGTAGTATTCATGATCAATACAAAAAACAATTTCGGTAATTAAAAAATCAAACAATTATGAAAATCGTAATCATCGGTGGAACCGGTCACGTCGGTTCAAAACTCACCAGTAAGCTTAAAGCATTGGGACAAGACGTATTACCTGCGTCACGTTCAACTGGTGTGAACACCATTACGGGTGAAGGACTTTCGGAAGCATTGCGTGGTGCAGAAACGGTGGTTGATGTTACCCAGGCGCCATCGTTTGAAGCGAATGCGGTGAAGGAATTCTTCCAGACATCTGGGCGCAACCTAATAGCAGCGGAAAAAGCTGCGGGTGTGAAACATCATCTGGTTTTAACTGTTGTGGGCACTGAACGCAAATCGGGGATATCGTATTTCAATGGGAAAGCAGAACAAGAGGAACTGGTAAGGCAATCAGGAATTCCCTACACAATTCTGCACTCTACACAATTCTTCGAATTCGTCCAGGCCGTTATAGGATCCGCTACCAAAGGAAATGAAGCGCATGTATCCACCCACCTTGCACAGCCTATCGCGAGAGATGAGGTGGTTGCAGCGCTGGCAGAGCTTGCTTTGGGTTCCCCGAAGAAAGATATCGAAATAGCAGGTCCGGAGCAGATCAGGCTGAGCGAGTTTGCCCGTTATTTCCTTTCGGAAACGGATGATCCACGTAAGCTGGTTGAGGATCCTGATGCACTTTATTTCGGTGGGAAGATTGATGACCATACGTTGATGCCGGGTAAGAATCCCTTGATGGGGAAACAGACGTTAAAGGAGTGGCTGAAGATGCAGCATGTTACTAGCTAAAGTCAAAATTCAAAATTGACGAAGTTGAATAAGTCAGTAGGTGAATGAGCGGCAACCGGTTATTATTCACATGGTCACCTATTGACTTGATCGCTCTATCGCAGATCAACCAAAAGCTTATTGAAAGATAACATGTTTTCCTCCTTACTGGGGTTCGAACCCTCAGTATCAAAATTTAGAAAGTAAAATGTTTATAATAAAATAGTGTAAGCCGGTGAAGCCGGAGCGAAACCTTTTCGCCTCTTTGACTCTCGAATTCATAAGTCCTGAAAGTTCTTGAATGGTACATTTGTTTGAAATAATATTTCCAGCAATGCGGAGATTAATGGATTGGAGCCCGAAACAATTGTGTTATCTCAATGAACGAAAGATTTTTAGGTTTCGGAGCAATTAAATTATGATCAATCACTCCGTCAACAACTTCTGTCTAGCTAAAATTCTTATACCATTAAATTTTCGGTGTACCCGATTTTATCAATCTCAACTCTTACCTTGTCACCAGGTCTCAACCATTTCTTTTCGCTCATTCCCATGATTACGCCTTCGGGTGTACCTGTGAGGATCAGGTCGCCGGGTTCCAGGGTCATAACCTTTGATAAGTACTCGATTATTTCGGTAACCGGGAATATCATATCTCTTGTATTGGAGTTCTGTCTTGTTTCGCCGTTTACCTGACAGGTCAGTTGCAGATTTTGAGGATCTCCGACTTCATCGGCTGTTACAAGGTACTTACCCAATGGCAAAAAACGATCAAGGCTTTTTCCCAACAACCATTGCGTGGTCCTGAACTGAAGGTCGCGGCAAGAAAGATCATTGGACACGCAGTAACCCAGCACATAGTCCAGCGCTTCGCTCTTATTCACGTCCTTGCACTTCTTACCAATAACTACTCCTAGTTCCACTTCATAGTCGAACTGCTCTCCTGTGCTGCCTAGTGGAATATCCTCACCGTACATCGCAAGGGTGTTGCTGAACTTTGAAAAAACTACAGGTACCGCAGGTATACCCATCCCGCTCTCGATGGCATGCTTCCTGTAGTTGAGCCCTATACAAATGATCTTGGAAGGATACGGCACACAAGGACCTGCGACAAGATCATATTCGGGAACATGGAACACCATATCGCCAGGATCTTTGAAATCGATAGCCCTTAATTTTTTCAGATCATCAATTGTCAATGGATCGCGTGGTTGTCTTGTTTCGCCGAGGTAACCCCACAACAAGTGAAGAGGAATGGCACCCTTATGGGTTGATATAGCAGGAAAAAAATTATCGTCCTGCCGATAATAGAAGATTCTCATAAGATATATTTTATGATCGAATGTCCCGAAAGCTTAACCGGTTTTGCTAGTACGTAGCTCGGCCACCCGACAGGTCAAATGTAAATCCGGTAGTAAAACTATTTTCCTTCGACACGATATAGGCAACCAAGTCTGCTACCTCGTCCAGTGTGCCGCATCTCTTCATGGGTATTTTATCCGTCATGTATGTTACCTGCTTTTCCGGCAGTGCATCTACCATCGGTGTCTTGATCACGGTCGGGGCAAGCGCATTAATGGTAATACCTGTTTCTGCATATTCTTTTCCCTGCACTTTAGTCATACCGATCACCGCCGCTTTAGATGCGGAATAAGCAAGCATCCCGGCATTCCCTTCCTTACCGGCAATTGACGCGAGATACAGTACCCGTCCATAATTTGCCTTTAGCATATGGGGAAGAACGGCCTTGGTCATATAAAAACTGCTCATGAAATTCACTTCAAATACCCTGTGAAGGTCTTCCGTGCTTACTTCATGGCTTGTCACGTTAGCGGCACCGGTGATACCTGCGCAGTTAACAAGTATATCTATCTTACCAAACTCCTGTATTACTTTATTTATGGTTTTAGCTATTAAAGGCTCCTGGGTAATATCCAGCGGAAATTTCCTTCCTTTTATCCTGTGTTCCTGATACTCCCTGGTAAGGGCCGCATCGTTGATATCAAGCAATGCCACACTGGCCCCTTCTTTCAGCAGCTTCTTGGATATTGCCAACCCTAAACCAGAAGCGGCACCTGTAACAACAGCTACCTGTCCTTCAAACCTGTTATTTCGCTCAGCCTGCTCGCGAACAATTTCTGTCGTGTATACCCGGGCATTATCTCCGTCCAATGTATGGTCATTTTTGACTCGCATTTTCTCATCATAACCCGATTCGCCGTTTTGGTTCTTTTGTTTCATAATTTAAGGTTGTTAAAGTGATTTGTATTTATCGTACACTTCCCGCAATGACTTCCCTGCCAGCAGTTCCTGTCTCGACAGGTGCTCATGATGCACTTTCTGCTGTGCCTTTTCAAATACCTCCTGCTCCGCGTCCTTGGGGATGACGACAATGCCATCAAAATCCGCATACACCATATCACCCGGGTTCACCAGCACTTCCCCACAA
>DASSFT010000069.1:0-3127 GCA_035694045.1 Chitinophagaceae bacterium | reverse complement strand
TTGAAATCACAGTCACAGAAGAAGGGTTCTGTGTTTTTCAATCTCCAATACAACCATGGAGTCATTGAACCAGGGCTCACTTATCGTTTCCGGTAAAAAAAAGGTCAACTGCTTAGCCCAGCCTGTTGGTTTCATGAGGACAAACAATCCCTTTTTTCAATCATTGTTTTCATAAGTTTGCTTACAAACTCCGCCTCATGTCCGACTATCTCAATATTTCCGATTTCCTGCTGCCTGTTAACATCCAAAGAATTTCGCTGAGTGAGCCCTATAAAGATGGCCAGCTGGGAAAAAGCATTGATGCCTATGATGTCAATGGTGAGTTCCCCGACCTCGACGAAGTACAGGTCGTGCTGCTGGGCTGTGGGGAGCAACGGGGCAGCGGCATCGTTCATACCCAATCTAATGCGCCAGATATCATCCGTCATCATTTTTATCCCATGTTTTACTGGCATTCGGATATCAAGATTGCAGATGTGGGTAATATCAAGCCGGGATCCTTATACACCGACTCTTATGCTGCCATGAAAACGGTGGTGAATGAATTGATCAGCGATGGCAAAACGGTGATCATCCTGGGCGGCTCGCACGATCTCACGATCGCGCAATACAATGCCTATGCTGAAAACAAAAAGATCATTGAAGCTTCTTGCGTAGATGCCCTGATCGATCTTGATATTGACTCGCCCTTTCACCACGAAAATTTCCTGATGGAGATGCTGACCGGCGAGCCGAATTACATCAGGCACTATAATCATATCGGTTTCCAGAGCTATTATGTTCACCCGAGAATGCTAGAAACAATGGACAAGCTTCGTTTCGATTGTTATCGTGTCGGGCATGTCAAGGAAAGTATAGATGAAATGGAACCGGTCATACGCAACAGCAACCTGCTCAGTTTTGATATCTCGGCGATCGCTAATACTTATGCGCCCGCGAATTCTATTTCTCCCAACGGGTTTACGGGAGAAGAGGCCTGTGCCCTTCTTCGTTATGCCGGTATGAGCCCAAATATAAATTCGATCGGCATTTATGGCTATAATCCGGAGCATGACAAAGATGATCTTACAGCCAAACAGATCAGCCAGATGCTTTGGTATGTGCTGGACGGCCGCAGCCGCGGTAAACGGGAAGCAAAGATGGATGAGCGGGATTCATTCAACGAATACCATATGGCTTTTGCAGAGGTAGACACCACATTTTTACAAAGCAAGAAAACAGGACGTTGGTGGATGCAGTTGCCCGACCGGCGTTTTATTGCGTGCAGCTATAAAGATTATTTGCTTGCCAGCAGCAACGAGATACCGGAAAGGTGGCTGAGGGCGCAGGAAAGAAGTTAATACCCCTGTCCCCGCCCCTAACCCCTAAAGGGGAACCTAGGTGCAGGAATAATCATAAAGCAGTAAGTTGTAAATTCATTCCTTCAAAGTACACTGAACTGAACTGAACCTCCCCTTTAGGGGAATAGTTAGTTTTCAAATTTAAAGATTAGCGCTGGGGGTCATATCTTTAATTAATTTTCAAATTTAAATTCTATGGCTGGGGGTATCAAAACTGGCATCTGCTCGTATGGCATGAGCGGAAAATTATTTCACGCTCCCTTTATCAATGCTCACCCGGGTTTTGAATTGACCGGCATTGTGGAAAGGCACAATAATGAGTCAAAGGAACGGTATCCGCAAGTAAAATTGTACCGTTCAGTGGAAGAGTTATGCGCCGATAGGGATATCGAGCTGGTCATCGTCAATACGCCCAGCTATCTTCATTTCGAACACGCGAGGACTGCTATCAATGCAGGCAAAAATATACTGGTTGAAAAGCCATTCACCATTGAGGTCAAAGGGGCAGAAGAGCTGATGGCCCTGGCACAACAGCAAAAACTGAAAATAACAATTTACCAAAACCGGCGCTACGACGGTGATTACCGCGCAGTAAAAAAGGTGGTTGACGAGAAATTGTTGGGTGATCTGCGCTATGTTGAAATCAAATATGAACGCTATCGCCCGGTGTATGGAGGCAAACCGCACAAAGAAGGTTCAATGCCTGGTGCAGGAAATATGTTTGATCTGAGTCCGCATCTGGTTGACCAGGCTCTGCAACTGTTCGGATGGCCCAGGGCTTTGTTTGCTGATATCTGGAAGATGAGGGGTGGGGAAGTGGTGCCTCCCGATTATTTTGAAATGCTTTTCTTCTACGACAATCTTCGCGTAAGCCTGACGGCCTCTTCTGTTTGCCGCGAGCCAACCTGGGGATATACATTGCAGGGGATGAAAGGAACTTTTTTACAACATCGTTCCGATACGCAGGAGCAGCAATTACTGGCCGGCGCAGTACCTTCCCAGGAAAGCTGGTGCCCGGCTCCAGCAAAACCCGATGGGCTTTTGCATACCGAAATAAACGGGGAGGTGATTCGCAAAGAAACAAGATCTGAGCCCGGCAATTACATGGGACTCTTTGATGACCTGCATAAATTTTTGACGGGGAGGGGCCCCAATCCCATTCCTCCCGAAGACGCTCTGAAGACGGTGAAGATTATTGAAGCAGGGTTTCGGAGCAAGCAAGAGGAAAAAATCGTTTACCTATAGTTTAGAGTTAAGAGTTTAAAGTTTAGAATTGTGAGGCAATTATGAATCGTCAACAATTATGAATTTAGAGTTATGAAATATGAATTTGAGATCTTCAACAATAGTAAAAAAATGCGAATTAGCTGGCTGCGACTCTTAACTTTTAACTCTGCACTCTTAACTCTCTTCTCCTGTTCCGTTCAAAAACAGATCACAAAATCCGCAAAGGAAAATGTATTAGCCTCCGCTGCTTTACAAACCGCGCATGTCGGCATCAGCATCTATGAGCCTGCTACCAACAAATACTGGTTCGATTACCAGGGCGAACATTACTTTGTCCCTGCCAGCAATACAAAACTTCCAACCTGTTATGCCGCGATGAAGTATTTGGGAGATAGTTTGGTGGGGTTGAGATATGGATATCCGGAAGAACAAAACTGGCGAGACTATAGCATTGTTGTTCAGCCATCCGGTGATCCTACATTTCTTCACTCTGACTATCCCAAGCAGCCGGTGTTTGATTTTTTAAATCAAAAGATCGGATTGGAAAAAAGAAAGCCGGC
>DASSFT010000068.1:0-4526 GCA_035694045.1 Chitinophagaceae bacterium | reverse complement strand
AACGGGCTTCACGAGGATTACACGCAATGTGGGAAGCATGAACAACCAGGGCATTGAGATAGCTGCCAATTACAGGGGCAACGCAGGCAGAGATTTTCAATATGGGATTGGTTTAACGTGGAGTACAATTAAAAATAAACTCACCAGTATCACAAGCGGCACTGCCTTCGTAACAAATCTTGGAGGCCTTGTTTTAAACGGTTTCCAGGGATGGGACGAGTTTACTCGTTCGTATGTTGGACGTCCTGTCGGAGAGTTTTTTGGTTATAAAGCCATTGGGATCATTCAAAACAAGGCACAGATTGATGATCTGAATGCCAAAGCCGGTGGGATTTATTACCAGGCATTAACCGGTCCCGGCGATCGGTTATTCGCGGATCTTAATGGGGACAAGAAAGTTAATTCAGATGACAGGGTGCCGATCGGAAATCCCCAGCCTAAGTTTTTCGGCGGGCTCAGCCTTGATGGCACTTATCGGGGATGGGACATCAATTTGTACTTCTATGGATCTTATGGAAACAAAATATTGAACTACGTTGAGAGCAATCTCGAAAGTTTCGCAAAAAGAGGATCAGAAGGAGCTGATAATGTAAGTCAAGAATATTTTGCGCATCACTGGACACGCGAAGGTTCGACAGACAGGTACGCAAGGGCACTGGGTAACGGTGGTGATAACAGCACGCTTAACAATGTTCCATCCAGTGTATGGATAGAAGACGGGAGTTTTCTTAAGCTGAAAAATCTTTCGATAGGTTATACATTGCCAACTAGTTTGCTAAGCAAATATTCGATTTCGAAAATAAGGGTATATGTCTCCTCGCAGAACCTTTTTGTGATTACGAAATACACCGGACTCGACCCGGAGATTGGAATGCAGGGAGGCAGTGCGACCCAAAACGGGGTTGACAATGGAACCTATCCCTCCTCCAGGTTTTTTACTTTTGGATTAAACGTAACTTTTTAAAAGAGCCAAATTCAGCTATATGAAACGAATAAAAATAATAATTGCCTGCAGCATAGTCACTTTTGCCTGCATTGTCATTCCAATGGCATGTAAAAGAAGCTTCCTGGAACAAACGAACACGTTTGGTATTCCAGCCGATGCTGCCGCCAATACCCAGGCGAATGTAGTTGCTACGGTGAATGGGATTTATGATACGTACCAGAATAGCGATCTGCTTAAGAAATGTATCTGGTACAGGGCTAACTTCGGCACACACGATTTTTTCAACTGGGGTGCAGATGTATTCTGGAATAACTACCAGATCCCGGCAACTTTCCTCGGGCTAAATACTTTATGGAACCAATTTTATATTGGAATAGCTAGAGCAAATTATGCTCTCCCGGTCGTGGCAAAAGCAAAGGCAAATAAAGTACTGGATGCTTCATTAGCGGATCGCCTGGCCGGTGAAGCATATTTTCTTCGTGGCACAATGTATTATTATCTGGCTGCTTGTTTTGGAGGTGTACCTCTTGAATTAACCACAGGATCGGATGGTTTGACGCCAAGATCTTCGAGAGATTCTGTGTTCAGGCAGGTAGTTCTCGACATGCAACAGGCAGAAGCTTTATTGTGGTCGAAAACAGCATTGTCCGCTGCCGATTTAGGAAGGGCCACCAAAGGCGCTGCCTATGCATATGAAGGTGCAGCCCGCATGTGGCTAAAAGAGTACACACAAGCATTAGCGGCCTTTAATAATCCTGAGCTGGCAAACTATCATTTATTACCAAGTTTTGCTGATGTAAACGAATATGATCATCAAAACAATGATGAATCTCTTTTTGAAATCCAGTTTTACAAAAAGCCCGGTGATCCGCAGGATTGGGGTGGAAGCTGGCAGCCACCTGGTGCTGAACTTGGCTGGATAGATAGCTTTAGCTGGCCAAATGAAATAACACAACAGGGCTATGACTATGGCAACCCGGCATTGTGGAACTCTTATCAATCCGGAGACAAACGTAAGTTGCTCACCATCGTGGGACCTGGCGATCAGTTGGTAAGTCCGGGAATCATTGCTAAGTGGGGTGGCATAAAAGGTTATCCACCCGTAGTATCCGGTTTTGCGGCGGGTAATGCAAAATATAAGGCTGATGACGGCACAATTGTAAACACCGTTGGAACTTTGACCAGGCCCTGGTATGGAGACGATGGTCAACGTACAGGATATGTTTGTGCAAAAAAATGGAGAGATCCAAATCTTACTGGCAATTATAATCACCCCGGCGATAACTCGGCACATATTTTTGGCGATCAAAATCAAATCATGTTGCGCTTTGCGGAAGTGCTTCTCAGCAGGGCCGAGTGTAAGGTTCGCACAAATGATATTGCCGGCGCCATGGCCGATCTGAAATTAGTCAGAGACAGGGCCTGGGGTGGACCAGGACTAGCACCCGCCACGATGAGGGATAGCGCCGACTACAAAGGTGATCCCGGCGTGGTTATCACAGATCCTCTCCAGATGGTATTAAGTGAATACAGGCACGAATTGAGCGGCGAATACTCAACCTTCTTTAATATTTTGAGAGCAGGGACAGATGTAGCGGTAGACTTTATCAACAGGATCAATGGGGCTGTACCAGCAAGCTATAACCCGGTTGTAAACCCCGCACCCGGTCCAACCCATGACGGACAAAAGCATGGTCTATATAATACTGCAATTACTGCAAACCTGACCTTATTGGCAATACCACAAAGTGCCCGGGCATCAAATCCTAACCTAACACAGAACCTGGGTTATTAAATAACCGTCTAAACAAAAGGCTTCTTGAAAAAGAAGCCTTTTGTTGTTTCTTGAAATTCGTTTCCGCTACATTTACCTGATTATTTATTTTGGATGTATGAAATTTCTTCCATCGCTAGTCATAATTCTATCCCTTTGCCTGGCTGCCTGTAATCAAAAGAAAACTTTATTCGAAAAGATCTCCTCATCACGTTCGGGCATTTCTTTCAATAATAAAATTGTCGAGAATGATTCCATCAATCCATTGGATGTAGTAAACATCTACAATGGTGGCGGCGTGGGTATCGGCGATTTTAACAATGATGGTTTACAGGACATCTATTTAACTGGTAATATGGTCCCTTGTAAACTATATCTCAATAAGGGCGATTTTCACTTTCAGGATATAACAAGCAGCGCCGGCGTAGAAGGGATGGGAAGGTGGGCGAGGGGAGTATCTATAGTTGATATCAACAATGACGGCCTGGAGGATATTTATATCTGCAATACCATTCATAAAGATTCTCTCCGGAGACGGAACATTTTATACATAAACACGGGAATAGATAAAGACGGAGTTCCGCATTTTGAAGACAAAGCTGCTGATTACGGCCTCGACGTTCATGTACAATCTACCATGGCTTATTTCTTTGATTATGATAACGATGGTGACCTGGATATGTATCTTGTCGTAAACGAAGCGTCCAACGGGTACAACACTTCTGTCTTTATCCGCCGCCATGAGAGCAACAGTACCGGTGAAAACAGGGGCCGGTTGTTCCGCAACGATATGGACCCGGTCTTAAAGCATGCTGTGTTTTCCGATGTATCAGACCAGGCAGGAATAAGATTTAATGGCTACGGCCATGCTGCCACTATCTGTGATATCAATAATGATGGATGGAAAGATATTTATGTTTCAGATGATTTTTTATCCAACAATATTCTTTATATCAACAATCATGATGGCACATTCACAAACCAGGTGAAAGATTATTTTAAACATACCTCTTTCAACACGATGGGCCAGGATATAACAGATATCAATAATGATGGGCTCGCCGATGTGATAGAACTGGATATGAATTCTCCTGACAACTACCGCAAAAAAATGATGATGGCCACCAGCAACTATATTACGTACCAAAACTTTGATAATTACGGATATCAATACCAATATGTACGCAATGTATTAGCATTAAACCAGGGACCACGACCTGGAAACAATGATACGTTAGGACCTCCTGCGTTCAGCGATATTGGTTTTATGAGCGGCATTTCGCAAACGGATTGGAGTTGGGCACCGTTGGTAACAGACTTTGATAATAATAGTTATCGCGATATAATTGTTACTAACGGGTTTCCAAAAGATGTCAGTGATCACGATTTTACCGCATACCGGAAAAACGCCACAGGTCTTGCGACTAAAGAGGAAATAATCCGTCAAATACCGGAAGTCAAATTGCACAACTATGCTTTTCAAAATAACGGGGACCTCACATTCCACGATGTAAGTGCTGAATGGGGTTTTAGCACACCAACCTTTTCCTGCGGTGCCGCTTTTGCAGACTTCGACAACGACGGTGCAATGGACATTGTGATCAACAATATCAATGATGAAGCATTTTTATACAGGAATACCGGCGGCAAGGATGCGATCAAAAATAATTTCTTACAAATTAAGTTTAAGGGCAGTGCTCAAAATATCAATGGGATTGGCGCAATGGTAACCATCCACTATGACCATGGAAAGCTTCAGGCATTTGAAAATACTCCTTACCGCGGGTATCTTTCCACCTTGCAGGA
>DASSFT010000067.1:0-3435 GCA_035694045.1 Chitinophagaceae bacterium | reverse complement strand
CGTAATGGAACATATCGTCGGCCCTTTCTTGAGTTAAGTTGCAAACATACCAATTTCCTACTATTTTTGTGGACTAATAATAAATTAAATTTCGATAATACTAACAAATGTTCCTAAACACCCAATAACATGAAGCCAACTATCACCATTGAATATTGCCCAAAATGCCATTGGCTGCTGAGAGCCGCCTATATGGCCCAGGAATTTTTAACCACATTTGAGGGAGATATACAATCGGTTACACTTTTACCCAGCGCGATCAACGGGCGGTACACTATTCATGTGAACGATAAAAAGATTTTCGACCGCAAGGAATATGGCGGTTTCCCAGAGATAAAAGAATTGAAACAACTGGTCCGTGATATTGCTGCCCCGGGAAAGAACCTTGGGCATACTGACACTCCTACGAAGGCGTGAGTGGTGAGTCGCAAGTGGTAAGTGGTGAGTTGAAAATATTGGCGTCAATCATCATTCATAACTAACTACTGACATCTATTACTCACCATTCACCACTCACCTCTCACAATTTCTTCCTCATACAAACACTTTCCTCTAATCCCACGTACTGATCATAATTGTCAGTAACGTACTGATCATAATTGTCAGTAATGGAGTAACCCGCATTGGTATAAAGCCTGCGTGCCGCTTTGAAATGAATACTTGTTTCCAGGATAGCAAACTGAAAACCTGATTCCCTGGCCCATGCTTCCAATTCGCCCAGAACCAGTTTTGATATCCCCCGGCCCCGGCACTCCTTTTCTACAAACATTCTCTTTATTTCTACGGTATCGATGCTGTATTTTTTAAAACAGCCCGAAGCGACCGGTTTCCGGTCCGAAAAGATTAAAACAACAGTCGGCAGGTCCGGGACTTGATTATATTGATCGTAAGTGGATTGATCCTCCTTCAGTTCATTCCAGAGCTCGTGGTCGAGATGAGACACCAGCAACCGGAAATCAGGATCGTTGCTGTCGGTTCTTTTTATCAAAATATCGATCATTTCTCAAAACTAGAGAGAACAGGCACTAACAGTTGTTTCGAACTTTAATTGAAAAATAATCAGTCCACAGTCCAAATATTTTTGATCAATAACTTTTCCCGTTTTACTTTTATGTCGTAAATAGTCTACAAAACAGGTAGATTAATATTCTTCGATTGCCTGCTGAGAAAAACGACCCTTACTTACCTAAATAAACGTACATGCAAAGTTTTCGCACTGAGCTGGAAAACCCAGCCAATGGATCAGGGCACACCATCGTGGAAAAGGACATCATCGAACTTGAAAAAAAGATCCGTGAGTTCAGGGAAGGAAAAATGCCGGAAGAAAAATTCCGAAGCCTGCGGTTAGCCCGTGGTGTTTACGGTCAACGGCAACAGGGGGTACAGATGGTACGCATCAAGTTACCCTACGGCAAGATGACCCTGGCACAATGGAAACGTATTGCAGATGTATCGGATGAATACTCGACCGGTAATCTTCATTTGACAACGAGGCAGGATGTGCAAATACATTTTGTAAGTCTTGATCGTACACCTGAATTATGGAATGAGCTGGAAAGAGACAATATCACAATCCGGGAAGCATGTGGCAACACTGTCAGGAATATTACGGCGGCCGATATTGCCGGCATCGACCCGGAAGAACCTTTTGATGTAACGCCCTATGCGCATGCGCTGTTTGAATATTTTCTTCGCAAACCGGTTTGCCAGGAGATGGGCAGAAAATTCAAGATCGCCTTCAGCAGCAGTGAAAAAGATACGGCACTTACTTTCATGCATGACCTGGGAGCGATACCAAGAACCAGGAACGACAATGGAAAAGAGATACGTGGTTTTAAAGTTTTGGTAGGTGGTGGTCTTGGCGCCCAACCCTTTTTAGCTATCCCGGTTCATGAATTCCTCGAAGAGGATCTCCTCATTCCTTACGTTGAGAGTGTGCTACGAGTATTTGATCGATATGGTGAAAGAAACAGCCGTCATAAGGCGAGGATCAAATTTCTTATTCAAAAAATCGGGATTGATGCATTTAATGAACTGGTTGCGCAGGAGCAATTGGCGTTGACTCAACCGAGATATAAAGTAGACACATCGAAACATGAAACTCCATTAGAGTGGAAATCTGGTCCAGATAGTCCTGAGCGAGCAAAGGATCGGGACGAAAAACTCGACCCATTCAGGTTCGGTATTTGGAAAAACACCAATGTCTTTAGACAAAAGCAGGAAGGTTATTTTGCCGTATATGTGCGGGTAGCAAATGGGAACATCAGTTCTGTTGCCAGTCGCAGGCTGATTGAAAAACTGAAAGATATCATTGCTGATGATGTGCGTGTCACTATCAACCAGGGATTGCAATTCCGTTTCATTAAAGAAGAACATCTTGAATATATCTATTCGGTATTAGCCGATGAAGGCCTGGCGGCAGCCGGTTTTGGAAGCACAGCCGACGTGACTTCCTGCCCGGGAACAGATACCTGCAACCTGGGCATCAGCAACAGTACAGGGACGGCCCTTGTGCTATCAGAAATAATAGAAGATGAATTTCCTGAATTCTTATACAACAAAGAACTGGCGATCAAGATCAGTGGTTGCATGAACAGTTGCGGCCAGCATGGCATGGCATCCATCGGTTTTCATGGAAGCTCACTGAAATCAAAAGGACAGGTATTACCAGCATTGCAGGTATTGATTGGCGGGGGCCTACTGGGCAGCGGCAATGGAGTGATTGCAGACAAAGTGATCAAGATACCAAGCAAAAGAGCACCGGATGTGTTGCGACAGGTCCTGAATGACTATAAAAGCAATGCAGGGAATGAATCGTTTTTGAGTTACAGTCATAAAAAAGGTGATCGTTATTACTATGACATGCTGAAACCGCTTGCCAGCCTCGAGACCCTGCAGGCAGAAGATTATATTGACTGGGGACAGCAAGAGAAATTTTCAACAGCTATTGGTGTAGGTGAGTGTGCAGGCGTGATGATCGATCTCGTAGCTACATTGATCCTTGAAGCCAAAGAAAAAATAGCCGGTAGCGAAGAATGCCTTGCCAGTGGAAAATGGGCTGATGGCATCTACCAGGCCTATGCTGCGCAGGTGCATACAGCTAAAGCCTTGTTGCTGCAACAGGGCGTGCAATGCAATACACAACACGGAATACTAAAGGATTTTGATATAAATTTTACAGAGAAAGGTCTTTATTCTTCTCCCACAGGTTTTAAAAAAGATGTAATGCGTATGAATGAGGTAGCGCCCTCAGAAGAATTTGCTATTGACTATCTCGAACAGGCGAAAGAATTCGTTGAGTTTGCTAAAGCTTTCCGCGAGCAGGTTGTATTGGCTGAAAAATGAGCAGGAATAGTTTTACTCTTCGAAGGTTTGGTTCTTGAGATTTGATTCCTGTATTTTGTTTGGTTCTTGTATTTTGGTTCTTGTATTTTT
>DASSFT010000066.1:0-3170 GCA_035694045.1 Chitinophagaceae bacterium | reverse complement strand
GCTTCGCCTGCGGCTATTGCAGCCTATACAAATATTAATCGAAACAGCGCCTTGCAGCCTACTATCGCCTACCTGGATACTTTATTTAAACGATTCAAACCCGATAGCAGTTATACGGCCGATAACTGGTGGAATGTATCTAACGAGGGGATAGACCAGTTGATACAGTTGCGGCAGCAATTATGGGCGAATGTTGATGCAGGCACCACTCAAATGCTCAGCCAGGAGAAATTTGCAAGGAACCAAAGTTTTATCTTCCTGGCAGTGGGACTGCTTTTGGTTGTGGCAATTGTAGCGTACACCATGTACAGCATCAGCCGCAGCCTGGTTGATATGGAAAGAGCAGCACAAAAAATCGCAGAAGGATCAGCCAGCCCCAAACTGCAGACTGATTCAAACGATGTCATTGCCAACCTTGCCCAGTCTATTTACCGCATCGGCGTTTCCAACAAGAGTTTGGCTGATGCAGCCGACGCCATCGGCAAAGGAAGTTTCGATGTAAAAATTGAGCCCCGCAGTAAAGACGATGTGCTGAGCAATGCTATCATCAAAATGAAGAATAACCTGATGGAGAACATGCAGGTGATTAAACAAAACAGTGAGCAACTACAGCAATCGTCGGAAAAATACAGAACGTTTTTTTATCAAAGCCCTTTGCCAAAATGGATATACGACCTGGAAACGCTTCGGTTTCTCGATGTCAATGAAGCGGCGATCCTTCATTATGGTTATAGTCGCGAGGAGTTTTTGAGTATGACGTTGGCAGATATCAGGCCCAAAGAAGACTGCGCTGAATTGTTAGATCATATCGCGGAAGTAAAAAACACCCGATCCAAAGGAACCCGGCACTGGCAGCATCTCAAAAAAAGCGGCGAACTAATTACCGTAGAAGTAACAGCTCACTTTATTGACTATAATAACCGTCAGGCAAGAATAGCGGTGCTGGTAGATAAGACAGAAAAAATAAAAGCTGAAGAGCAATTGAAGCGATCACACGAGGAGTTGAGGCAACTTACCTTGCACCTCCAAAATATCCGCGAAGAAGAAAGAACCAGTATAGCCCGCGAAGTACATGATGAACTGGGGCAACAGATTACCTGTATAAAAATGGACTTTTCGTGGTTGTTGAAGCGACTGAACACCGATGACCCGGCTGAAAGAGAGAAAATAAAGGTAATTGTCGAATTACTCGACCGTGCTTCCAAAACTGTACGGAAAATAGCTACAGAGCTGCGGCCAAGCATTCTCGATGATTTCGGGTTGATCGAAGCGCTGGAGTGGCATAGCAGCGAATTTGAAAAAAGATCAGGTGTAGTAGTGGATTTCACGTCTACTGTTCCCGGCATTACGATCAATGAAAAGGTAACCACGACACTCTTCCGTATTTACCAGGAATCCCTTACCAATGTTGCCCGTCATGCCGAGGCAACTGTTGTGACAGCCCGTATCAGTCTCAGCGATGACCAGCTTATTCTAACGATAAAAGACAATGGCAAAGGGTTTAATGTCAGGGAAAGCAGCCAGAAAAAAACGCTGGGCCTGCTTGGTATGCGGGAACGGGCCCTGATGCTTGGAGGAAAATATGAGATCGAAAGCATGCCGGGAAAAGGAACAGCGATAACGGTCGCCATACCCATGCAGGTAATAGAAAATGTCAGTTAAAAGAAACTAAAAAAAACAACGAATATGCGGGGAATGTGCATAAAAACGAGGTTCATTTTTAGCGTGTTCTGATTTTGGTTTTTTTTAGTAGGATGGAGCAGTCATTAATAGCAATATTGGCATAATTATTATCTATATCGCCATGTACTGCTTAACTGCTAAATTGAGTTGTTTTTTGGGATTTTATGAGTGATAATACCCGGCTTCTTATCCTGCCGGGAAGCCAGACAGATTGTAAAAAATTGAAATCAGGTTAAAGCAAAAAAAAGTTACGTGGGAATGACAATCCCTTAAGAAGTTATAACTTGTTTTGAATAATCATCTCTGCCATCATTGTGTTGTTCAGGAAACAGGGCTGGAAGAAGTTGCCGCCAGTCATTAATACAAATTTTATTTAATCATTCATACTCACTGAGCAATGGCAAACAACAAGTACATTTTATGCATTGACGATGACGACGATGATTGTTCATTATTGCGGGAAGCAATTATTAAAGCGAACACGTCGTTCACTGTAAAATCGGTTAAATCCGGGGACGAGGCCATCAAATTCCTGGTAAAGAGCATAGAGAAGAATGATCTTCCTGGTCTCATTGTCCTTGATATCAATATGCCCGGCATGGATGGCCAGGAAGCACTAGTGCGCATTCAAAAATTGCTGGCACTTTCTTATATCCCGATATTATTCTTGAGTACAAACCCCAGTGAGAACGATATGTTGCTTGCTGAAAGCCGTAATGTGTCCGTTTTCACGAAGCCTACCTCCATGAAAGGATATGATGATATCACACAAACGATTTTTAAAACATTGCTAAAAGAATATTGAGGAGGCTTATTAAATCATTTAATTGGGAACAGTATGAGACACTTGAATGATTGTCGATATTAATCAAATTAAAAGATAGACCCATTCAGTTTTGGTAAATTGATAAAACACTTCTATATTCGGCAGGATGTTCATTTGAAGAGTGCTACCGAGACCACCAATCCCTCCCCAATGTGGCTTTTTTCCTGCCCAGTTTCCTGTATTACGTTTCGATTTGGCTATTGTCTGAAGGCAATCGAATGCCCGATATAAGGCTTATCGCGAGGAGATAGTGCTTAATGACAGGATGAAAACGAGAAACAAATTGCTACCAATGACATTCCTGGAAACCAACATAGAACCGGCGATGTCGCAATCCGCCTGGCATTGCCGGTTTTTTCGTTTTATGCAAGGCATTTGCGATTGAATAAACAGCAATCGCCAGGCTAATAAAAATCTTAACAAGGATTCAATTCAATGCGCGGGACCATCCACCTGGATGGTCTTTTTATTTCGGGCTGAATAAACTGGATTAGTTTACTGATTTAATCGCCCCATCCTGCCACTTGATGAAATATAATTTTTTGTTTTCGAAATAATCGAGCCGCATCGTTTGCCTGTTTATTTCAGGCTGTATGTTGTAGTCAATAAAAACATTGTATTTACTGTTGGCCAGGTTGGAAGAAAGATCTTTCCCGTATTG
>DASSFT010000065.1:0-9652 GCA_035694045.1 Chitinophagaceae bacterium | reverse complement strand
CGATCGAATTGAAACAGATCGCTACTTATACGGTGAAACCATTTTTGTCGCAGGTGGTAGGCGTGGCGGAAATACGGATCACGGGCGGAAAAACAAAAGAGTACTGGCTCCAACTCGATGTCCAGAAGATGAGCACGCTCTCCATCACACCGGATATTATCAATACTGCTTTGAGCCAAACGAACTTCATAAAGTCAAATGGTTTTTTGTCGGACTACCGCTATCTCTATCTCACCATCACCGATGCCACGGTGCATAATAAAGATGAACTGGAGGAGATCGTAATACGAAATGACGGCAAGCGGATTGTCAGGCTACTGGATATTGCCAAAGTTGAAGTCAGGGAAGGCATCGAGTTCATTAAGATCAATGCCAATGGAAAAGATGGATTACTTGTTGCCATTGTCAAACAGCCCAATTCGAATCTTGTCGATCTGGCTAAAGAGGTAGAGGCAAAAGTAACGGAGCTTAAAAAAATTCTTCCTAAAGACGTTCAGATCAAACCATATTACATCCAGGCCGATTTTGTCAACGACTCTGTGAAAAGCGTTACTGACAGCCTTTGGATCGGGCTTGCATTGGCCATTGTCGTTGCGATTATTTTCCTGCGTTCGGTAAAAGCGAGCACTACAATCCTGATCACTATCCCGGTTACTCTTTTTCTGACGCTTATCATTTTGTATGTGATTGGATACACATTCAACATCATGACGCTCGGCGCCATGGCAGCGGCTATCGGCCTGATCATAGATGACGCGATCGTGGTGGTGGAGCAAATTCACCGAACACACGAAGAACACCCGGACGAACCATCTTCCGACCTGGTACAGAAAGCTATCCATTATCTTTTCCCGGCTATGATCGGATCTTCGCTCAGCACCATTGTTATTTTTATACCTTTTCTCTTAATGTCGGGAGTAGCAGGATCTTATTTTCAGGTCATGACCAACACAATGATCATTACGCTGATCTGTTCATTCTTTGTTACCTGGATCGGGCTGCCGGTGATCTACCTGCTTCTTACCCGGAAAAAGAAAAAACAAAAACAGAAAAAAGAACAACCGCATGAAGTAAAAAAACAGAACTGGGTTTCTTTTTTTATCCTCCGACCCTATATCAGCCTGGCGATCGTCGCTGCATTGATCGTATCTATCATACTTATTTTACCGCGACTGCAGACAGGGTTCCTACCGGAAATGGACGAAGGCAGTATTGTACTGGATTACGTTTCGCCACCGGGCACATCTCTGGAAGAGACGGACAGGATGCTGAAAGAAGTGGAGAAAATAATCACTGTTACCCCTGAAGTGCAGGCTTACTCGAGACGAACAGGAACACAGATGGGCTTTTTCATCACCGAACCGAATAATGGGGATTACCTGATACAGTTAAAAAAGAAAAGAGATAAGACTACTAACGAAGTCATAGAAGAATTGCGGCAACGGATCGAAAGCACGCAACCGGCTTTGCGTATCGATTTCGGCCAGGTGATCGGGGATATGCTGGGAGACCTGATGGCATCCGTTCAGCCAGTAGAAATAAAGATCTTCGGCGACGATCAGCAACGGTTAAAAGAGTTATCGCAACAGGCCGCGGAACTACTTTCTCATGTCGAAGGCACGGCTGACGTTTTTGATGGAATAGTTATAGCAGGGCCATCTATATCCATACAACCGAGTTATGACAGACTGGCCCAATATGGAATTACGCCGGCAAATTTGCAATACCAGCTTCAAACCTCTCTCGAAGGCAACGTGGTTGGAAATATTTTTGAGCGTGAACAATTTTCAGTCGTTCGCCTAACCTATCCTGATACCCGGAAACTGGGGTCGACAGGTATAAACAATCTGCAAGTATTTCTCCCGGATGGAAGATTGAAACCAATTTCTCAACTGGCCACTGTTTCCATCAATCCCGGCGACGCTGAAATACAACGGGAAAATCTTCAATCTATGGGAGTGGTCACGTCGGACCTGGAGCACCGCGATCTCGGCAGCGTCATGAAAGATGCACAATCAGAGATGGCAAAGCTCAACCTGCCTCCCGGTTATCATATCGAGTATGGCGGAGCATACGCGGAGCAGCAGAAGTCTTTTAATGAGCTGTTGATGATCCTGGTTGCTGCCAGCTTACTGGTATTCTCGGTGATTTTATTTTTATACAGGAGTATCAAAGTGGCCCTGTTGATTCTCTTGATTGCCGTTTTGGGAATATCAGGAAGTTATTTAGCGCTTTGGCTCACCAATACTCCGTTGAATGTTGGAAGCTATACCGGCCTGATCATGATCGTGGGTATCATTGGTGAAAATTCCATTTTTACTTACCTGCAGTTCAGGGAATCGCTACATGATAAAAACGTGGATGACTCGATTATTTATTCTATTTCCACCCGCTTAAGGCCAAAGCTGATGACCGCACTGGGAGCTATCATTGCCCTGATGCCGCTTGCATTGGGGATCGGAACCGGTGCACAGCTACACCAGCCGCTGGCTATCGCGGTTATTGGCGGGTTCATTATTGCACTTCCCCTATTGCTGATCGTGTTGCCCTCCATGTTACGTTTGTTGTTCAGAAAACACAAGCAACAACCCGGGAGACCTGGGTAATATCCCTGCTTAAAAAATCATAAAGGCCACAGAGGTCCGCTGAGAATACGCAGAGAGCCACGGAGTTCTTCTCTGTGGCTCTCTGTCTTCCCGGCTTTATCACGCGTAACTATCCAGGAGGAAAATGGAATTTGAGGAATGGTCTGTTTTACTCTGTGGTCCTCTGTGGGCAAATTGTTGTGCTGTATATTTGCGGGATGGAGAAATTGCTGGAGAAAATAGAGTCTTATAAAAAGGAAATTGAAGGGTTTAAAGCTGCTGATGCAAAAGCGGTGGAAGAATTTCGCATCAAGTACCTGGGGACTAAGGGTGTTGTAAAGAATATCATGGGCGAAATGAAAAATGTGCCCGCTGATAAGAAAAAAGAATTCGGCCAGGTATTGAATGATTTCAAGCTATTCACCGAAGGCAAATATGAATCTCTAAAGAATGATGCGGGCAACGGCCAACAGGCGGCTGGCAGCCAGATAGACCTGACGCTACCTGGTGATGAAATGCCCCTGGGCAGCCGTCACCCGATCACGTTGATGCGCAATCGCATTGTTTCCATTTTTGAGCGATTGGGCTTTGCTGTCGCCGAAGGACCGGAAATCGAAGACGACTGGCACAACTTTACAGCTCTCAATCTCCATGAACATCATCCTGCCCGTGACATGCAGGACACTTTTTATGTACAGCAAAATCCCGACTGGTTGTTACGTACCCACACCAGCAATGTGCAGATACGTGAAATGGAAAAAGGGATCTTGCCGATCCGTGGAATTTACCCGGGTCGGGTATACCGGAATGAAACGGTGAGTGCCAGAAGCCATTGTTTCTTTCACCAGGTGGAAGGATTGTATATCGATGAGAATGTTTCTTTCGCCGATCTCAAACAGACGCTTTACTTTTTTGTAAAGGAAATGTATGGCAAGGATGTAAGGGTGCGTTTCCGCCCTTCTTATTTTCCTTTCACCGAGCCCAGCGCAGAGATGGATGTCACCTGCTTTATCTGTGGCGGCGTCGGTTGCAATATCTGTAAAAAGACAGGATGGGTAGAGATACTCGGTTGTGGAATGGTCCATCCCAATGTGCTGACCAATTGCAATATTGACCCCAATAAATACACCGGCTTTGCATTCGGAATGGGCATCGAACGTCCCGCGATGCTGAAATACGGTATCAATGATATTCGGTTGTTTAGCGAGAACGATGTGAGGTTCCTGAAGCAGTTCACGTCCGCGATTTAGATGAATAAGAACCAAATCACAAGATCCAAGAACCAAATAAATTCGAAATCCCAAAACCGAATCCCGATAGCTATCGGGATGGTTCTTGATTCTTTTTTTTGCCAGCTTCGGTTCCCTGAGCAACAATTCTTGCGACGCTCCGTTCATTTGTATATCCCTGATTGAACATGAGGAAGTTTTTATTTACAATTATCATACAGGCATTGATTGTTTCTTGCCAATCAAACGAAAAAATAAATGCTACTGATTACGCAGGATTTTCGGAAAAAGTAATTGCCTTAGTTGGCATTGACACAAATTATGACCAGAAAGATACTATTGGCGTCTTACGCATCATGATTCCAAATAGATTAGATACTTTTTATCAATGGCAGGATCGTTCGGACTGTGCCAATTGCGGTTACTCCAAATATAGATTTTCGGACAAGCATTATCCACAGTATGCAGAAAGTGGTTTTTTTTATACTATTCAACCTGACTCGACTTATCAATTCAATATTTGGCATAAACCATTTAGAGAGACACCTGATAGCACCAATTTGAAACCGATAACAAATGAATTAATGGAAAGATATTCATATCACAATGCAGAACTAACATCGTTTGATACCGGTAGTGTCAATTACAAGATAAAAGAGTTTAGGATAGTTAACGATAGATCTTTTCTCATAACCGCCTTCTCATCCAAAAACAGTTATCTCACCTGGAAGCCAGCTTTTCTAGTAGTGGCTACAACATTTTTAAAATCCAGAGAGTTAAAATTTGTTGCCGAATGTAGTGCTAAAGACACAGCTGGCTTCATAAAAAATATGTATAAATCTATGCTTTCCATCCAGATACAGGAAAAATGACAAATCGAATGTACCCTATCAATTTTCGGATTTCGTGCTTAAATCTTCGTGCTTATTTGTCCCGCCGTGATGGCGGGATTGTTATTTGGTTGTTACATGGCCAACCTGTATTTAGCTCCCATTTCAACGCTAGTATATCTAAAGTCATGTATCCCTTGTTGAAAACCCAACAATAAACTCGTCCGATTTATTCTCTTTTCGAGAGTGGTACGGAATACAACGGGTTTGTCTCCGCTACTCAACTGGTAACCCAGGTATCCCGAGATATAGGTTTGAAGTCTCAGCGTTTTGGTATTCCATTCAGCGCCTGTACCGAAAAGAAATGCATCATCCTGCCTGCGGCCCACATTGATCAGTTGCCAGGAATAAAAACCCAGCATCCCAATCCATTTGAGAGAGGGGTTGAGCGGTTTGCCGAATGAAAGATCAAAATAATAACCGGGACCATCTGTGTAACGGGCAACACCCAGTCCCGTGCCCGTGGGAAAACGGTAACCGATACGTAATGCGAGCTGGATATTTTTTCTCCACCGGTTTAACAACTGGATAGTCGTATTCAGGTGTACATCACCGGTCGCATGCCGGTCATAATAAAAATGGGAGAATACATGGCGCTGTTCTTTTATCGCGTGGCTCATGGTAAAATGTTCATACGGTATCCATGAGGCATCGAACGAGATCACATTCTTTACCAGGCAATAATTGGCATAGATCGTAAAGTTCTGTGTGTTATCTCCCTTTGAAAAATGAAGCGAACCGGTAGCGGCTATCGAGAAACTGCTATCAATACTTCCATTTCCAATACGGGGAACGGGAAGTGCATTAGGCCCCATATAAGCCGGTTGGGTGATCATGTATTTAGGCCATTCACTTACGCCATCCCAATGAACCAGCTGTGCCCACCAATCAAAGGTCTGCCCATAGCTGTTTGCAACTGACAAAGTAAAAATGATGACAACAATCCTTCGCATAAATATTAACTGATTTAAAGCTTATCCCATGTTTAAAACGGCAGAAACCGTAAAAGGCTGCCAGGAAAAGCTTTTATCGATGAGACCTGTGGAGCCAAATTCTCCTGTAACAAAAAAGGCCGGCAGCAAGAAAGGCAAGTAGCGAGATATAAAACCACACTGTTAAATGGAGGCTGACTGCCCCATTTTGCGCACTAACACGGGCTACTTTCCCCGCTTCATCGATTGAAAAATCCCAGGTCAGGTCAAACCACAAACCACCGAGGCAGCAAGCCGCCAGTACTGCAGCCACAGCCGCCAGTCCCCGGGCCGCCCGGGTATTTGAGACTGAAAAAATAAGCCCGGCTATCCCGAATACCAACGCCATGATGGCAAAAACATTCGGGCTTTTTTTTGGGCCATCAATCGTAAAGTCAATATTAAGAACTTTATCGAATGTGTTTTTGCTCGAGAACTTCCAGCTGCTACCGGTGGCGATACCCAGGCCTGAATTATTGATGCCGGCAAAGTTTACAATTTTTATTTGTGCAAACGGAAGCAGGAATAGGGCCAGCCCCACGATAAATGCAGCCGTGGACGACACTTTCAACATAAAAATAGCCGAAGCTCTTTGTGCACGTCGCGACGAAGAAACGGTATGCGAATCTTTGTCCATATCGGAAAGTTTGAATTAGCCAATAGAAAGGTAGCAGAAAAAAGACCCGGTTGCTTTCATATTTCCGTCATTCACGCCAAAAAATCAAACTTATGCACAATACAGAACCCTCTACGCGAATATCTTTGCACATTAATTATCAATTCTTGTGACAATCACCAAAATTTGTGTATGCGGAGCCGGTACAATGGGTAATGGCATCGCCCAGGTTTCTGCCCAGGCGGGTTTCGATACAGTCTTATATGAGCTGAACCCTTCGGTTTTGGAAAAAGCAAGACTGGCAATTGAAAAAAATCTCGGGTCCCTTGTGGAAAAAGGAAAACTGGGAGCCTCAGAAAAAGAAGCAATAACCCGGAGAATACAATTCACCAATGATATCCAGGAATGCAGGGCCGAAATTGTGATTGAAGCGATCATCGAAAAACCTGAAGCCAAGATCGATCTTTTTAACAAACTGGCAGCGATCAACTCAGCTGACTGCATCCTTGCCAGTAATACCTCGTCTCTCTCCATTTCCTCCATTGCTGAAAAAACGGTAAATCCAGGACGAGTGATAGGAATGCATTTTTTTAACCCGGCGACACTGATGAAGCTGGTGGAAGTAGTCAATACGGCCCATACTGCCGTAGATGTCACGAATGATGTATGTGACCTCGCGAAAAAAATGGGAAAGACCCCGGTAGTTTGTAAGGATTCTCCCGGGTTTATTGTAAACAGGGTAGCCCGGCCTTATTATATCGAATCGCTACGCCTGGTTGAAGAAGGATTGGCCGACTTTGCACAAATTGACCTGTTGATGGAATCAACCGGCTTTAAGATGGGTCCCTTTAAACTCATGGACCTTATCGGCAACGATGTAAATTATGCTGTGAGTTGTTCAGTATATGAACAGCTACAACAACCGGAACGTCTCAGGCCATCTTCTATACAGAAAGATAAGGTAGACAAAGGGGAATTGGGAAGAAAGACAAAAAAGGGATATTACGATTATTAGTAGAAGGAATGTTGCCGAAAAGTTTTAATAAATAAACACAATTCATTGGAAGAATTAAGAGAGGATAATTCATCAACCAGTTCGCCGGCTTTGCGGAACGGGACTATATTGGTTACCGGTGGTACAGGATTCCTGGGTGCTTATATCATTAAACAGCTCCTGCAACGCGGGTATGCTGTGAAAGCTATCCGTAGATCCCCTAAGCTCCCGGCTTTTATTTCACCTGAAATATTGAACAAAGTTACCTGGCTGGATGGCGATATTCTCGATGTGGTCTCGCTGGAAGATGCGATGGAGGGCGTGGATGCTGTCGTGCATGCAGCAGCGATTGTCTCCTTTAATAAAAAAGAAAAGGACCAGATGTATAAGGTTAACGTAGAGGGTACGGCAAATGTGATAAATATAGCATTGGAAAAAAATATAAGGAGATTTGTTTATATAAGTTCCGTCGCTGCGCTGGGACGAAAAATCGATGGTGGTCATGTGGATGAAGAAAAAAAATGGGAAGACAACAGGATAAATACAAATTATGCTAAAAGCAAGTATAAAGCCGAGCTGGAAGTGTGGCGCGGTATCAGCGAAGGTTTGAATACAGTTATTCTCAACCCGAGTACTATCCTGGGATATGGGGACTGGAACAATGGCAGTTCCGCCATTTTCAAAAAAGTGTTCGAGGAATTTAAATGGTATACTCCCGGCCTCAATGGTTTTGTGGACGTCGAGGATGTAGCTGCCGCTACCGTTTTATTAATGGAAAGTAGTATAAGTGAAGAACGGTTTATCATCAACGGCGATAACTGGCCCTTTCGCAAGTTGATGGATACAATGGCCGATTCATTTGGTAAGAAAAAACCTGTGCGGCAGACCACGCCGCTCCTGCTGGATATAGCGTGGCGCCTCGAAAAACTGAGAACGTTGTTTACGGGACGAAAACCGGTACTGACAAAAGAAAGTGCCAAAGTAGCGCACAGCAAAACCTATTTTGACAATGCAAAATTCTTAAAGGCTTTTCCCGGGTTCTCGTTTACGCCCCTGGAAAAAACAATCGGCGAAGCCTGCAAAAAATATAGCCTTGCACACAAATAGTTAGGTAAATCGGGAATTGCAAACGGCTTCTTAAAAGTAGATTTCATGGCAGAATTACTATACAGGCTTAGCACGAGAAACACTAATTTTAGCCATCAATTCAATACTATGAAAAAGACCCGTTTTGCCCTTATCGTCCTGTTAACGGCTATTTCATTTGCCGCCACTGCACAATTCACGGTTACGGGACGTGTCATTGATTCGGCTACAAGAGAACCGATGGCAGGTGCTTCAGTTTATTGCCAGAATACAACTATCGGTGCTGCCACCAATAAACAGGGTGAGTTTTCACTGCAATTGAAATCGGGTGGATATGATGTCATTATTTCTTTTACCGGCTACGTGACAAAACAGGTGCGTATCAGTCATACCGATGAGAAGATACCAGATATAGAAATGATCAAGGAGGACAAAAGCCTTGGAGAAGTAGTGATCAGGAGCAGCAATGAAGTAAAGGATGGCTGGGAGAAATATGGCACTTTTTTCCTGGAGCATTTTATCGGTACGACCCCCAATTCCGCTAAGTGTACCTTGCTTAACCCTGAAGCGCTGAAATTTTATCTCCTAAAAAGAAGTAACAAGCTCCGTGTAATGGCTTCTGATCCGATTCAGGTGGAGAATAAGGCCCTTGGATATAGCATGCGTTACCAGCTGGATTCATTCGTCTATTATTACAACACGAACATCAGCCTGTATAAGGGATATTGCCTGTATAGCGAAATGGATGGGAGCGACAGCCTGAAAAGACAATGGGCATCTAACCGCGTCAGGGCTTATTATGGTTCCAAACTCCATTTTATGCGCAGTTATTATGATAGCACCCTGAAAGAGGATGGCTATGTTATTGATATGCTTGATGAGGACAATCCCACCAAGTTCAGTAAAGTTGCAGACGTATACGATACTACTTATTATGGTGGTATCGACAGCACCAATGAAATAGAGGTCTGGTATCCCAGAAAATTAAGTGTGACTTATACGAAAAGCAGGCCTGAGCCTGAATACCTGAAGCAAAACAAGCTCCCGAAAAATATCGCTGCGCAAATAACATATATTGAATTGACGGGGGGCATTGCCATCAAAGAAAATGGTTATTTCTATGATCAGCGAGACCTGGTGAGCCAAGGATACTGGAGCTGGAAGAACCTTGCGGACCAGTTACCGTATGATTATTCTCCTTAAGGGAACGCTTATTTTTTGAGCATCACTTTTTCCCAGATCTGCGGGATACGTTTTACCCATACAAACTCTTTCATCTTT
>DASSFT010000064.1:0-3308 GCA_035694045.1 Chitinophagaceae bacterium | reverse complement strand
AGCCACGGTATTTTCAAATGTCGGGGGAGCGGGATTATTAGCGATCCTGGTCACCTCTTCGAGTTGAAGTCTCAGTCCTTCGAGCAAGGCCGGTTTGAAATGCTCATCTTTGATCTTATCAAATGGTATCGCCTGGTAGGGCAGGGTACTTTTATACTTCAGGGGATTGTCTTCGGGTAATTGGTTGTCCTGGCCGAACACAATACTGACTGAAAGGCCGAAATTTAATACTAGCAGCAGATAGAATACAGGGCGCATATGTTGGATTATAAAGGTGAAAACTAAAGATAAGAAGGAGATTTAATCCTGCAAGTTTATTTCCCGTAACGATCCAACGATGCATCTTTCATTATAAGCCAGACCTATCCTTATCTTTCCTTTCATCAATGGTCTTTATAAGCGAAGCTATCAGCTTCCTGACCTGCTCCAGGGTATTGTCGTCAACGATCTTATCGCCCTTTACTTTCGTTTTTACAAATGAGATCAGCAGTTGTGAATCATCCGGAATCTCCGATTCAATGACCTTCAATGTTTCCAGTAATGAGTAATGTGCCTTCTGTCCCGATGAGGAAGCGGTGATCAATGCCACGGGCTTGTGCGAAAACTCCATGGAAGAAACCGTCCAGTCAATTGCGTTTTTGAGAGTTCCGGGAACGCCCATTGCATACTCAGGTGTGCATATCAATATCCCGTCTGCCTCTTTTAATTGCTTCCGAAATTCCAAAACTTCCGGGGGAGGAGTTGCAGTATCAAGATCGGGATTGAAATGCGGGATACTTGCGAGTCCCGGGAATATTTTTATATCGAGTTGATCCGGGAAAAGATCATGGATCGCATGTACCAGGCTTAGATTGGTTGAAAATTGCCGCGTACTGCCGGGTATCGCGAGTATTTTTTTCCTGTTATTGTCATTGGTCATACAGTTCTGTTTGCTTTTCCCGGATTTCGGGAGTTTCTCATTTTGGTTTCATCCCGCCATTAGGCGGGACGTTTTGCCACGGATTCACGGAAATGAAATCATCCGTTATGCGAAACAATTCTTCGACCTATTTATGAAGACAGATTAATTGTTATTCTGTTTTGCCACAGATTCACAGAAAAAAAAATGAAGTCCTCCGTGTATCCGTGGCAATTCTTCGACCTTTTTATGAAGGCGGATTCGTTGTCCCGCCATTAGGCAGGATGTTTTGCCTCAGATTCATGGAAAAAAATGAAATTATCCGTGTATCCGTGGCAATCTTTCGACACATATCTGAAAACCCCGGACACCTCAAAGGAAGAACAAAAAACCCAATGTAGATACATCAGGTTGTATGTCACATAGAAAAATCACTGAAATGAGAAAAGCCTGTCTATAATGTCTTTGTTATCGCGATAATGAAAAGATATTTTCCTGTTTTGATTACTTTAACAACTGGATCGTTTTATTATCCTGCCCGTTATTCCATTCGGCGCGTAATGAATACATACCGCTCGACAGCGACCGGGTATTAAGTTTAAAGAAATTGTCGCCGGGCAATACAGCCACATTCATCTGTTTTATCAATCCTCCTTTGGTATCAAACAATTTTATCACGGCCGTCGATTCGGCGTTGGTGTTGATCCGGATATTCAGCATATCGGTGACAGGGTTCGGCCATGCCCGGAATACCGCTTCAGTTGCCAACGTCACAGATTTAACCAGTGTATAAGAAAGCCTGCCATCGCTTCCGACAGCTTTAATACGGTAATAATTTATTCCATTTAGCGGCAACACATCGGTAGAATGATACTGGTTCGATGATTGAGGAACGATATTTGCAAGACTGGTCCAATGCTGGCGGTCATCACTTCTTTCCACTTCATAATGGTCGATATTGGATTCATCGGCTGTTGTCCAGTCAATCC
The DNA here is from genome assembly GCA_035694045.1 of Chitinophagaceae bacterium. Taxonomy (GTDB): domain Bacteria; phylum Bacteroidota; class Bacteroidia; order Chitinophagales; family Chitinophagaceae; genus VBAT01. Next base: position 1,421 of record DASSFT010000064.1, on the reverse strand, counting down.
CTACAGTTTTACCGGCGTTCAGCTGAACGTTAAAAGAAATAAATCGAACCGGTAACAAAATAAGCACTACCGAATCATCGGCCTGGGTAATCCCGGGCAGATCCGACAACGACCTATAAAAAAGTCCCCGGGTACTGGCATCCCAGAGTTTATTGTCGAGAATGCGAAGGCCATATGTATAATGATCGCTAACGAGATCGAACGGAACAAATTGTTTGTCCAGGGAATCTTTCTTCAGGTAAAAGAAAATTGTACGCAGTCCTATATCCACAAAGTTCCTGGCCACCAGGAAGGCCTGCCTGGTATTTACTGTAAAGTTTGATATTAAAGCTTGTGAGTTTCCAAACTTACTCCAGCTAAGACCATTATCTGTGCTCAGGTAAAACCTCCCGGTACGACCAGCTATAAATAAACTATCATGCGCCGTTATTATATCGTCGGCTGATTCATTAGGGCTTATCTGGCCAGTAAGCAGGCGCTCTTCCCAGTTTTGCGAGCCGGGAGCTAAATAATCATAAATACCATTGGCCAGTGTTCCGGCTATCAAGGTGTTGCTGGTGCCTGCAATGGAAGTTACATTCACGCTGAAATCCGAAAGTCCATTACCAAATGATGTCCAACTATTCTGGGTGACAGGATTTAGTTTGAAGATCGAATTGCCCAGGGTGGCGGCATAGAGATTGTCCTTCCATTCCACAAAATCGGAAACAAATGGAGCTATGCCTGCGCCGATGTTTTGCCAGCTGAGGCCATTGTCCGGGCTTTTAAAAATACCCCGACCGAAAGATGATGCATAGATCTCATTTCTAAACACGATAATATTGTCAACAGCCCTCAGTTGCGGAATAAAACTCGTTGAATCCCAGGTTTGACCTTTGTCCAAACTGGTGTAGATAATGTTTTTACCACCGGCAAATAATGTGTTGCCTTTGTTGTATACACAAAAGATATCCGAAGCGGGTAATTGTACAACTCTTGTCCATTGAGAAAACGATACATTTAAATTCAACAGGAGTAATAGTGTAAAAAATAACTTCATGATTTTGTTTTTTTGAAAAATGCCAAACCTGTAAAAGAACCCGGTGTAGATACACCCGGTCTTAACCAAAACCATCCACTGTCATGGACGAAAGAGTTTTTATCCTTATCTGGCGATATGATCGATACCTGGTTTTTCATTAATCTTTTAATGGTGATTTGTTTAATAATAACTGAAAACGGCGCTTAATAGCACATGCTGGCCTGCGTTAGCTCCGCTTGTCCACACAAAATCGCCGCTCCGGGTCAATGGTGCCCCGTTTTCATTGTAGGTATAGGTATAGTCGAGGTTAAAAGTGATATCACCCGTACGAACTATCCTGCGCGGATTATTTTTTTGCAACTGAACACCGGGTAAAAGAAACAGGTGGTCAAAAAAATCA
>DASSFT010000063.1:0-2563 GCA_035694045.1 Chitinophagaceae bacterium | reverse complement strand
AGTTTCAGGTTTGCCGACAAAACCATAAATATTCATGTAGTCAGTGTCTTCTTTTACCGACACAAGTTTTGCGTTATAAGTATTTCCCAATAATTGAATGATCCGCTGCTTTAAGCTTCCTGACTCAAGATGAAAGATTTGCTGACCGTTTGCTATAACGGAAAAGAAAATATGTGGGAAAGAAAGCGCGACTCTTGTAAACTCATCAACGATATGCCGCATTTCTGCAGCATTACTTTTTAAGAAATTCCGCCTGGCAGGAACATTAAAGAAAAGATTCTTCATGGCAATGCTTGTACCGTTTGCCATAGCGATCGGCTCCTGTTTTTTTACCAGGCTATTTTCAATTTCAATATAGGTTCCTGTTTCATCCTCGCCTCTTTTGGTCTTTAATTCTACCTGTGCTACCGCCGCGATAGAAGCCAACGCTTCGCCACGAAAACCCATCGTGCGAATGTGAAAAAGGTCTTCGATGGTTTGGATCTTTGAAGTCGCATGTCTTTCAAAACTCATCCGGGCATCAGTCTCGCTCATGCCGCTTCCATTATCTATTACCTGCACCAAAGCTTTCCCTGAATCTTGTAAAATGAGTTTTATTTCCGACGACCCGGCATCAACAGCATTTTCCAGAAGTTCTTTTACTGCGCTGGCAGGCCTTTGTATAACCTCCCCGGCTGCGATCTGGTTAGCGATATTATCGGGGAGCAGTAAGATTTTATCAGGCACAATTCATTTCTCCTGTGCCAAAAATAAGAGATTTGATGCCACTACAATTTTCTATTTGTGTAACTTGGCTTTTTTAAGTTCGCCTGATGAAAAAATTTTGGTTCTCATTTATATCCTTCTTTTTTTTTATCACTTCCCTCGCCCAGTTTAAAAACAATATCTCCGAAAACAATTGGGTGGACAGTGTATTTACTTCGCTTAACAATGACGAAAAGATCGCACAGCTTATCGTTATCAGGGCTCATTCTAATTTAGGTCCTGATCACATAGCACAGGTAACAGATCTCATCAGAAAATATGACGTAGGAGCCCTTTGTTTTTTCCAGGGAGGACCCGTCAGGCAGGCAAATCTTACCAATTTTTATCAAAGCATTTCAAAAACTCCGCTGCTTATAACGACTGACGCTGAATACGGCCTGGGAATGCGCCTGGATAGTGTTACAAAATTTCCTTACCAGCTTACCCTTGGAGCACTGAATGATCCTTCATTGATCTATGAAATGGGAAGAGCAGTGGGAGAGCAATGTAAACGAATCGGTGTACAGGTGAATTATGCCCCGGTGGTTGATATCAATAACGATCCTGACAATCCCGTGATCGGTTTTCGCTCATTCGGTGAAGACCAGGACAGGGTCACCAGGTTTGGAATAGCCTATATGAAAGGCATGCAGGATGTTGGCATCATGGCTTGTGCCAAACATTTTCCCGGTCATGGTGATGTGCACGTTGATTCGCATCTTGATCTTCCCGTGATCAATAAATCAATTGAACAACTCGATTCCCTGGAATTAAAACCTTTTAAAGCTCTGTTTAATGCTGGAGTGGGTAGCGTAATGATCGCACATTTATATATACCTGCCATCGACAGTACAGCAAATATGGCTACTTCGCTTTCGAAAAATAATATCACAGGCCTGTTGAGAAATGATATGGGATTCAGCGGTCTTTCATTTACTGACGCACTCGAAATGAAAGGCGTAACAAAATACTGGCCCGGCGGGGAAGCGGCTGCCCAGGCTTTGATGGCTGGCAATGATATGCTCTGTCTTCCTGAAAGCGTTCCCGGTGCGATCGCTGCCGTCGAAAAGGCAATAGATGAAAGAAAATTAAGCTGGGATGATATCAATGAGAAATTAAAAAAGGTTTTGCATGCCAAATACCGTTTGGGATTGTATAAATGGAAACCTGTTGATATTACAAACCTTGTGAGTGATCTCAATGCGAGAACAGATGAGATAAGGTACAGAGTAGCCAGGCAAACGATCACCGTTGTAAAAAGCAAGATGGCAAATTATATCGCCTCGCCAAAAATGGCCTGTGTGTCGATCGGAACAACTTCGCCGGGTTTTTTTGTGAACACTTTGCATCAACGGAGAAACGCTGATGTTTTTAATTTCTCTTACAACGACGATAAGAAACGATCGGATTCCATATTGCGGGTCATTCGCGTGGGTAGTTACGATGAGATAGTCGTTAGCATCAGTGGGTACAGTCTGCGGCCAGCCAATAACTACGGAATAAGTAAAAACGCAATGGATCTTTTTAATGAACTGCAGAAGTTCAATACAAAGAATTATGTTTTCGGAAATGTGCTCGCGGCCAGGAACTTTTTGTCGGCTTCTCAACTGGTAGCCTGTTACCAGGATGATGATATCACACAGTATACGGCAGCAGATCAATATGCGGGTTTGATCAATCCAAAAGGAAGTTTGCCAGTTTCGGTCGGAGAATTTAAGTATGGTTATTCTGCATACTCACCACCGAACTACGCATTTGATAAATTTTACCGCGTTGATTCGATCGTCTCTGATGCAATCGACAAAGGAGCATTCCCGGG
>DASSFT010000062.1:0-2982 GCA_035694045.1 Chitinophagaceae bacterium | reverse complement strand
AACGCCTGGATAGCATCTTTTTTTATTTCTCGCAGTCCCGCCAAATGGCGGGACGACGACGCAACGAGTTTACCACTGAGCTCATCCCGTTCGCCTTTCTCATACAATTGCGGTATGAGACTTATTTTCAAACACAGAGAGGACAAGACATCGACAAATCCGCCTGATTTCAAAGAACTGATTATTTAACAGTACCATTATTTATTTCACGCAATCCCGACTCCTTCCTTCAACCTGTTTACACACCACTCTACAAAATTCACTACCTGGTCCTCCACTGGTGCGTAGGGACCTGGCTGGTAGGCGCTGCTCTGAATTCCCCTGAAATTGTTCTCGCATAATTTACCATCCTGTTCACCTGTGATCTCCCAAAATTCAGTCAGCCGTTCAACAGTATAGTCTTTTCCTTCGACCGCTTTTGCATCAACCATCCAGCAAAATTCCACATCCGTTGTCGCCGCGTTTACCGGTGTTACTCTCATTGTCCAGATATAATCACTTACAGCATCCATCCAGAAATTAGGATAGTTCACCAGTCCGACCACCCCAGCATCATGATCCGGGTGCATTCCCATCGGGATTGAAATTTTTTTCCCGTCGACACTATAACTTTCCACGCCGGGCCTTAAAGGATAGCGAATAGCATAAGTAGTCGTATCGTCTATCGCCTCTACAAGCCCGGTCGCCAATCCCTTTGCTTTCCAGCTCTTTTGTTTGGTTTCAGTTAAGACTGCTGTATCTTCCTTCAAACTGGCGCCGATCACTGCGTTGCAATATTCGGGATGGGCGCCTCCGCAATGATAACATTCGCGGAAATTTTCGGCAACGAGCTTCCAGTTGGCCTGCAACGTATAGTTTTTCCTGCAGGCAAGCCTGGATTTATCGATCTTATAGGGAACCAAATAAGGAGATAAACTTTTTTGAATGGCTGAAAAATCCGGAGCTTCTTCAGCCAGGCAGATAAATATCAATCCATCCACCACACGTATATGAACGGAATGTAAATGATAAGGCTGCCTGTCAAAATCATCCGGCATCATCCTCGCATTTAATAAACTACCGTCTTTATCATAAACCCATTGGTGATAAGGACAGATCAGTTTGGTAACATGTCCCGATTCGCTCAAACAAATGGCAGAACCGCGATGACGGCAGGTATTGTAGTGCGCATATACCTCCCCGTTATTGCCCCTGATGATGATGATGGAATCGTTTTGCAACTGGTAAAGAAAATAATCACCTGCCTTCGGTATCCGTGCGGTAGCTCCTGCATACAGCCATTGCTTACGGAAAATGTATTCCCATTCGCTTTCAAAAACATCATTACTGGTATAGAAAGCCTGCTCAAGGCTGAACCCCGATCTGTAATTCTTAACCAGCTCCTCAACTAATCGCTTGCTCATAACTATCCGCGATTTCTTCGTTACTTAAGTAAATTTCTATCCATAGCAAAACAGGCAGCGCCGATAGCACCCGCTAAATCACCCTGTGTTGCTTTTACAATTTTCGGCCGGATACCACCCGGTTGCCATTCAAACTCGTCAAACCACTTATTCAAAGGGATGAACAGGTCATCATTAGCTTCGGCGATACCGCCTCCTACGACGATTGTATCGGGTGAAATGAAATTGCTTGCCGAGGCCAGGCCGATCGCCAGTTTTTTTACCGAAGTAAGCCAAACCTCTCTCGCAAACTCGTCCCCCTTTTTATATGCGTCCAAAAGTTCATGCGTGGAAGCAAATTTTCCCCTGCTTCTTTTTTCTACTGTACAATTGCCGATACATTCTTCCAAACTACCCGGCATATTTGTAACATCGGCATCTCCGTTGCTGTCAATCACCATATGACCGATATGACCTGCTTTATTAAATGAACCCTGGAAAGGTTGTCTATTGATCAGTAAAGCTCCGCCGACACCCGTTCCAAGCGTTATCATGATCGCATTGGTGCTGCTTTTCGCCGCTCCCGTTTTTGCCTCTGCCACCAAAGCGGCCAATCCATCGTTTAACACGTAGGCCGGGCAGTTTAAATAATTACGCCAGACAAAATTTTCCAGGCCTTCCAGTCTTCCAGGCATAAACGCAATCGTTGTGTTTTCCTTATCGGGCAATCCCGGCGCGGAAATGCCGATCACTGTATTCCCATTCAGGTATTGCCGCAACTCAGTAACTGTTTTTGCAACGGCGCTTTTCCAGGCAGTGTCATCACCATCGTTGGTGGGCATATAGAGCTGATGAAGAAGATTACCTTCCTCATCAACCGCAACACCTTTAATACGAGTGCCGCCTAAGTCTATGCCTATCGCGCTTTTCATTTGTTTTAACTAAGGAACCAAATTCCCCAAAGCAAGAACCAAATTACAAGAACCAAGATCCAAACAAATTACAAGCACTAATATTAAAATCGAAATATCCTACGTGTAGGAATTGATTCTTGATATTTAGTCTTTGGTGCGTTCCCGATAGCCATCGGGATGGTTCTTGGTTCTTTTGATCATCTCCACTGTCCTTCCGAAACACTCCAACCTCCATCTACAGCAACAACCTGTCCTGTTGTGAATTTTGACTGATCACTCATAAAATAAACAGCCAGTCCATCTACGTCGGCTGTATTTCCAATTCTTCCTCCATCCAATGGCTGTTTAGTTTTTAAAAACGATATTATTTCTTCATCATTAGCCGCTCTTTGCGCCATCGGTGTTTCGATCACAGCTGGCGCGATCACATTTATCCTGATATTGTCCTTTGCATAATAAGCGGCAATTGATTTACTGAACCCGATCACGGCCGCCTTGGCTGCTGCATATGCATGTGTCGAAAAATATTTTGGCGAAGGCGAAAATCCCAGCGTCGATCCCATGTTTAATATCGTTCCGGTCTTTTTCAATTCTAAAAATTTTTTTACAGCTGCCTGGTCAGATAACATCAACGAACTAAGATTCCAGTTCAACGTTTGATTCCACCCATCCAGGCTGAGTTCATG
>DASSFT010000061.1:0-4415 GCA_035694045.1 Chitinophagaceae bacterium | reverse complement strand
GGTAATGTTTATCGATGAAGCGCACTTGATATTCCAGGATGCCACGGACGCTTTATTGCAACAAATAGAAACGATCATCAAGTTGATTCGCTCAAAGGGGATCGGCATTTATTTCTGTACGCAGAACCCCATGGACGTTCCGGCGCCAGTATTGGCTCAATTAGGGTTAAAGGTTCAGCATGCATTAAGAGCTTTTACTGCAGCCGACAGGAAAACGATCAGGCAAACAGCTGAGAATTATCCTGAAACAGGGTTTTATAAAACCGAAGACCTGATAACACAGCTGGGCATCGGTGAAGCGCTGGTAACCATACTGAATGAAAAAGGTGTGCCGACTCCATTGGTTCACTGCCTGATGTGTGCTCCCCGGAGCCGAATGGATGTATTGACCGATGCAGAGATCGATGCAATTATTGCCAAATCAAAGATCGCTGCGAAATACAACCAGGTGATAGATAACCAGAGTGCCTATGAAATTTTGACTGACAAACTCAATGAAGCGGCTCAAAAAACGCAAGAGATCAAAAAACAACAGGAGGAAGACCGCCCAGGGAAAAAGGAGAAAGGTTTCTTCGATGACCCGGTTGTAAAAAGCATGACGCGCACAGCTGGCAATACCATTGTACGTTCGTTGTTGGGAGCTTTAGGACTTGGAGGTAGAAGCCGGAGAAGGTTGTTTTGAACGATGCTGGATCCTAGATGGCGGATGCTAGATGCTAAGTGCACATTTGAATGATCAGTAACAATGGCATCAAGTATCCAGTATCCAGCATCTAGCATCTAGTGGCCCTGGTTTTTCGTTTTATGGAATATCCCAGTTTTTCTGTCTAATTATAATGATACGGCTGTACCGCTTCCTCTTTGCACTCTTACCATTCGGATCTTTTTGTTTATGTACAAATAATCAACCGCTAGTCCCGGGAAACGATATATCAACTGTTTTATCAACAACCCCCGGTTCCAACGACAGCGCTATAAAAGCAATTCATGTCTTTGTCGCCCTCTGCGATAATAAATACCAGGGAATCGTTCCCGTGCCCGCTTCAATCGGCAATGGCAAGGACCCAAAAACAAACCTGTATTGGGGATGTAGTAATGGGATAAAGTCTTATTTTAAGAGAAGTAAGGATTGGAAGATCATTTCTTCACAGCTCAACCCCTCCCCGAATATCCTGGAAAGATTGCTCTTTAAACATACTGCGAAAAATATTTATCTTCTCGCTGACGCCTACGACGGGCAATTCATTAAGAAAACGACCATAGATTTTCTAGGCGCCTCTTCAGGCCAAAATGAAATTGAAATGAAGGAAGGTCAAAAGAAAATTTATTTTGGCGGCGCTTCCGATCTCCTGGCCTATATCGGTCACGATGGACTAATGGACTTTTCTTTGCAGCAAAAATTTGAAAGTTCTGGGAGCAGAAAACGAGAAGCGATCATCCTGGCCTGCTACAGTAAAAATTATTTCTCTTCCCATTTAAAAGCCACGGGAGCTTCGCCACTTCTTTGGACTTCTGGCCTGATGTGTCCCGAAGCTTATACCCTCCATGATGCCATTCATGAGTGGGTTAATGATAAGCCGGGTCCAACAATCAGGCTGGCGGCGGCGAAAGCATATTCCCGCTACCAGCATTGCAGCATAAAAGCCGCCCAAAATCTCCTTGTCCAGGGTTGGTAGGAATCCCCATTTAGTTAGAGCCGGAGAAGACTGCATCGATGCTGGATGCTAGATTGCGGATGCTAGATGCTAAGTGCACAATTGAATCTTCGGTAACAATGGCATCCAGTATCAAGTATCCAGCATCCAGTATCTAGTCTCAAGCAGTAGTCAGATTTATCTTCCCGCTTTCATCCATCTCGATTTTATTCTCCGCCTGGAGAAACTCAATGACTTTCCAGGCTTTTTCTTTTTTTATGCTGCCCAATGCGGAAAGCAGCTCTTTCGCCCGTAATGAACGGTTTTGAAGCGTAGCGACAATGCTGTTATGAATGTTATTAAATTCTTCCTGGGTAAGTGAAACGTTTTTTTTGCGCAGGCAATTATCACAGATCCCGCAGTCCTTCATCGATTCATCTCCAAAGTAGGTTCCTATCATTTTACTGCGGCATTGGTTTGTCATTCCCACGAAACGGATCATTTCCCGTATGCGGGCGGCGAGTTTTTCTTTCCGGGCCGCATAATCCTGCTTATTGATGGACAGCTCTTCTACCCGGATGCGGTTCCTGGGAAAAAATAATTGTGGCGTATCTTTTTGTGGTTGGTATTCAATGATCCCATATTGATGTAATTGCCGTAATTCTTCTTTTACCTTCTCCACATCTTTCCTGAGCAATTTGGCTATCATCATTTCGGAAACGAGTGAAGGATAATCAAAGATGCCTTCATATGCCCTGAGAAGGGTTTTGATAACCGGTTCCAGCAGGGGATAGCTTTTCTCGAATTCGTAGAGGTGAGTTTTACCGGCTGTAAATTTTACGATAGCTGGCAGGAAAACCTGTTCGTTAAATGATAACCAGCCTTCCTGTTCCAGGGCCTTCAACGCATAGATGACAGTATAACTGTTTAATTTGAATTTCTTCAGGAAATCGCTAATGTCAAAATCAAAGTATCGCCCTTCACCATCTCCTGCAGGAACCTGGAGATAGTTAGCGATTGATTGGTAAACAAGTTTAATATCGTCCAGCGAAGGAAACCGTAAGGAAGGCAGTTGTTCCAGTTCATGCATTTCCTGTTCATCATATAGCAATACTGCATAAGATCGTTTCCCGTCTCTTCCCGCACGACCCGCTTCCTGGTAATAATTTTCCACGCAGTCGGGTACATCGGCATGAATGACGGTACGTACATCCGGCTTATCGATACCCATTCCAAAAGCATTGGTGCATACAATTATCCTGGTTGTGTTAGCTATCCACTCTTCCTGTTTCCTGCTTCTTTCTTCCTGGCCCAGGCCGGCATGATAGAAATCGGCTGAAATATTTTGCAATTGTAATAATTCACTGATCTCTTTGGTCCGTCTCCGGCTTTTACAGTAAACGATGCCGGAACCCGGGACCTTTGCCAGTATTTCTATTATTTTATTAATACGGGAATCGACCTTAAAAACACTGTACGAAAGATTGGGTCTTTCAAACGACTGCCGGAAGATTTTCCAATCCTGAAGTGAACCCTTGCTGGGATAGCTTAGCCTGCTACAGATATCGTCCTGCACTTCGCGGGTTGCCGAGGCTGTCAGGGCCAGCACAGGTATTCCAGCTAATTCCTCCCGCAACGCAGCGATCCGCAAATAAGGAGGCCGGAAATCATAACCCCATTGCGAAATGCAATGAGCTTCGTCCACGGCAATAAGGTTGACATGCATGCCGGGCAGATATTCTTTGAATAGGGCAGTTTCCAATCTTTCCGGTGATACATAAAGAAACCTGCAATTGCTATTGATAACCGTTTTTAATGTATGCACCACTTCCTGCCGGGTCATACCAGAGTAAATAGCATAAGCAGTAATATTTCTTCTGCGAAGATTTTCTACCTGGTCTTTCATCAATGCGATGAGGGGAGAAATGACCAGGCACATTCCATTCCGGGCTAATGCCGGCACCTGGTAACACAACGATTTGCCGCCCCCGGTAGGCATCAGGGCCAACGTATCCCGGCCGGATAAAACGGAAAGAATGATATCTTCCTGTAAAGGGCGGAATGAGTCATAGCCCCAATACTGTTTGAGGATGGAGTGAATCGCAGGTCTTGGGTCGTCAGATGTGGATCCGGATGCCATCAGGAAGAACAAGTTTTGCCTAAACTAGTGAAAAATCGACTAATGACTGCCTTTGTTTCAACGGCTCCATTAGTTTTTCTGACGGCGAAAAATGATTATCTCCACTCTCCGGTTTCGGGCCCTGCCTTGCGGAGTGCTGTTGGAAGCCATGGGTCTTGACTCACCGAACGGATGTATTTGAATATGATCACTGGACAGTACTTCATTTCTTAGCATCCAGTCGCGAACAGATTCGCAACGTTCCCGGCTTAGTCGAACGTTCCGGTCCTCAGTGCCGACCGAATCGGTGTGCCCTTCGATATAAATGCTATCGATCGTGGCTTTTCTTTCAGGTTCATCGAAATAATCTGCCAGTCGCAATAATCCATCCTGTTTCAGTTTTGCTTTATTGAAATCAAAAAAGACATCACCCAGCTTTAAGGTGTCGGTCTTCACCGGCTTTTCTGTAAGCGGAACAACCAGGACAGGAATATTGAGGCTATCGTGTTTGGTGAAATCAATATTCAGATCGCCTTTACTATAAAGCGAATAATCCATCTCTTTATGACGGTAATTATAATTATAGACCGCTTCCTTAGTTTCAACAAAATGACTGCAATCGGTCTCGTCGGGACCTGTGGACAACAGCTCAAAATTGTCCA
>DASSFT010000060.1:0-2421 GCA_035694045.1 Chitinophagaceae bacterium | reverse complement strand
ACATTCCATACCTCTTTAATTCCTTTTATTTCTTCACCGATCAAAGGCCCGAGACTCAGTAGCCGCCCCCCGCAATTATAAATTAGCAGGGCATCGGCTTCGGGCATTTCAGTTTCTTTGAATTTCCTGTTTTCTTCAATTACTTTTTCAATCACATCAAAATCGGGAGGCAAAGAAAAACGGATCTTGGATCCCTCAGGCAACTTGCCACTTGTCATTAAGGAATGATCTTCCCAATTGATCATATAGCTGGGCCTCATTAGCGGATCACCATTCTCACGTTGTAACTGTAATGGAAAATTCATGACCAGTTCAAAAACGAGATTAGGATGATCAATCGGGAGGCCACTGTATTTCAGGCAAACATCAAGGGCGGGAGCGCCATCGATTGTGAATAGGCGGTTTGCCTCACTTTTAGTTATTGTCTTATCAGTACCCACGGCTTTCCATCCATGGGATGCTCGTTCTTTCATTATCACTTTCTCCTGGTCAAACACCAGTGTCAGTGCAGCACGCTTGCTGGATTTTTTATTGGTAAAAACAAACTGGTCGCTAAAGCTAAGATCATCTCCAGCCATACCTCCTGCGATATTTGCCGTACTTCCCACCGAATCTGTAAAGCCCGCCAGCATTTCTTCAATATCTGTTTGCAGGTTGCAGGCGGTCACAAGAAAAGCGGGATTTTTGAATTTTTTCAATGCTTCTATTGCAAGTCCGGCTGTAATTTGCCGGTCATCCTTACCATTCAACTCGGCAAACTGGATGAAGAAATATTTATTGTTGATATCAAGTAGTAAAATGGAGATGCTTCCCTGTTCATAATTCTCATCGATAAACTCACCATTGCTGGTAGCACCGTATACGGCAATATCCGCATCGTTTAATACTTTACAAAGTGCATCCCTGTCCTGGCTGAGTGAGATAAATACAATCGCCAGCGTGGGCTTGTAGCCATCTGTCATGCCTTGCTGCAGGGCCGATTGAATTTCCCCCGGTGATTTTCCTTTAATTGACTTGGCCCTCATGGTGGTAGCTTAAATAATGGTGGTATAGAAGGGGCCGGAGATAAAAGTTCAATTTATCTTATTTTATTCAAAGCCGGTTGTGCGAAAAGGCAATAAATTTCCCCGTAGGCCCATGTATCGGTTATTTTCCTCCGGACCCAATTAATCAAAATGATATTTGTTCTTGAAATACTCGATCAGGCGGATTTGCTTTTCCCTCAGGTCGTGCAACATTCTGATGTGATTATACGTGACCCTGTAGTACAGCTGAAGTTCATTGAAATATTTGTTTAGTATGGCCTTGTCGACAGAAAAGAGTAATGGTTCTGTTACATCTGCGAACTTCAAACTCATACTGGAAATTATTTTTCCCGGCTCGGGTTTGAACATTTGCGCATTCGCTTTGAAATTTTCAAATGAATTGAGGGTATTTCTGACGGTGTTTTGTGCCTCCTGGTAAACGGTAGTTTGAAAATCCTGGAAATTATTGAATGCCTGGTCATATGAAAGGATGCTGTCGGCATCTTCTTTTTTCAATAGTCGGAACCCGCCCGCATTGGCAAGCTGCTTTAATGTCCTGTCGGTACGTATAAATGGCCTGTTGATGGCGGTATGTTTTATCACCTCCAACATACAGGCGGTACTATTGCTATTGTTCAGGATTGCATCATAACAGGCAGCCAGATTACTAAGCCCCTTCATTTTATCATCATCAAATCGGGTAAGAAGCGTAATTCTTGCTGTATCGCTTTTCAGGTCTTCATAAAACGATTCGATGAATTGTTTTCCCCTTTCTTTTTCAATCCTGTGTTCAAGGTAGTATTCTGCTAAAAAACCGCAGAACACGGCCAGGAAGAGCATAAGGAATTCCCAGAAATACGATTTCCAGTTCTTTTTACCGTGAGAGTGTGAGTGGTGGTGTACTTCCATATTTTCTGTTTGTTGCCCTGAGCCTGGCGAAGGGCTGATTACCTGGGTTGATGAGTGAGTATCGACTGACTTCGGTGCATCACTATCTTCCGGAAAATGTTCATTCACATTTTCGGGCTTCGCAATTCTATTTTCGGATTTTTCCTCCTGTATGTTTTTTTCTTCACTCATGCATTTGTATTCTTATTCAAGGTGATACTCCTTAGACAGTATTTGGATAATTTTAATAGCCACCTTGTTTGACCAGCGATAATAATTTCCAGCTACCGTCTCCAGGCGGCTTCTCCTGTCAATAATCTGGTTTATAAATTCATCCATTTCACTTTCGGCGCCCAATTGAAGCGGAAGTGGCCTGGACATTAGTGAATCTCTCAGTGGAGAGGGTTCGTGCCGGTACTCTTCATCTTGAACAGGCATTTCCCCAAATATTGTATAGTACTTCGACTGAAGGATATGATTACGTGTTTCAATTGTCTTATCCCTTTGA
>DASSFT010000059.1:0-4775 GCA_035694045.1 Chitinophagaceae bacterium | reverse complement strand
ACTTTACAAATAGGCATAATGCCGCGGGTAAACTCGTCGTCAGTGAGGTTAACAAACTTTCTTAGGTAGTTCAAAAATGGTCTTGCCGTTTCCATGTTACTATAAATCAGATAAAAAGTTACAACAAATAATTGATTCAGGTCAAGGGTCCGGAGAAAACCACTGCTCTACGGCAGACATTGTGCCGTTTTTTTGGAAATAGCCTTCAGGTGCACAAAAAACACAGCATTGTGGGGAAAGCTGTGCAACATGGAGATCCAGCACCTGGCGGAGATTTTAGACCACAGAGAGCCGCAAAGGAGGCACAGAGAGCCACAGAGTTTTTTTTCATTAAACATGTCATCTCCGCGGTTCTCTGCGTGTGCTCCGTGGTTCTCTGTGGCCTTCAAAGTGCCCTACAGAGACAAGAATGTTGATTGCCTATTTATTAAAATTGTAGTTTTGCCAACTTCAAATTTTAACCTAAACATCTCTCTTGTATGGCTCAAAAGATCAAAGTTGCAAACCCGGTAGTAGAACTGGATGGCGATGAAATGACCCGCATTATCTGGAAATTTATCAAAAACAAACTCATACTTCCCTACCTGGATCTCGATATAAAATATTTCGACCTGGGTCTTGAGAACCGGGACCAGACTAAAGACCAGGTGACTATCGATGCTGCCAATGCCATCAAACAATACGGCGTGGGAATCAAATGCGCTACGATCACTCCTGATGAAGCAAGGGTGAAAGAATTCAACCTGACAAGCATGTGGAAGAGCCCCAATGGCACGATCCGCAATATCCTCGACGGCACTGTATTCCGCGAACCCATTGTCATAAAAAACATCCCCCGGCTGGTAACCAACTGGACCGCACCGATCATTGTCGGCCGGCATGCATTTGGCGACCAGTACCGGGCTACCGATACCGTGATAAAAGGTAAAGGCAAATTGACGATGACTTTCACCCCCGATGGTGGAGGTGAGCCGCAGACTTTTGAAGTTTTTAATTTCAAGGGCGATGGTGTTGCGCTGTCCATGTATAATACTGATGAAAGCATTAAAGGATTTGCAAGAAGCTGTTTCAACATGGCACTTAGCAAAAAATGGCCTTTATATCTTTCTACAAAAAATACGATCCTTAAAAAATACGATGGCCGGTTCAAGGACATCTTTGAAGAGATCTATAAAAATGAATTCAAAGCCCAGTTTGATGCTGCCGGCATTGTGTATGAACATCGCCTGATCGATGATATGGTGGCGAGCGCCTTAAAATGGAACGGCAATTTTGTGTGGGCCTGCAAGAACTATGATGGGGACGTTCAAAGCGACACAGTTGCCCAGGGTTTTGGTTCGTTGGGACTGATGACATCTGTTTTAATTACACCTGATGGCAAAACCATGGAAGCCGAGGCTGCCCACGGTACAGTGACCCGGCATTACCGTGAATACCAGAAAGGTAATCCTACCTCAACAAATCCCATCGCATCGATCTTTGCGTGGACAAGAGGATTGGCTTTCAGGGGCAAACTTGACAATAACCAGGCGCTAGTTGATTTTGCCAATACGTTGGAAGCAGTCTGTATAGAAACGGTTGAACAGGGAAAGATGACAAAAGATCTCGCGATCACGATAAAACCTAAAGTGGAACACCTGAAGGATTACCTGTATACCGAAGAATTCCTGGACGCTATTGATGCGAACCTGAAGAAGAAGATTGGCCAGTAGTTTCGGTCCTGATAGTGCTGACCGAAACGAAGGATCGGGGTCAGGTTTTCAACTTTCGTATTTCTGAAAATCTTCAAATAGCAAACCGTGTTTACTATCCGGAAAGCAACTGTTGTCGACATCCCATTGATCCGCGATCTGACATTCCAGGTATGGCCGCAAACTTATGCGTCGTTACTTTCCCAGGCGCAGATAGACTATATGCTCGACCTGATGTACAGCGAAACTTCACTAAAAAAACAAATGGAAGATGGTTCTTATTTCATATTTGTATATGAAGGAGAAGAACCCGTTGGATTTGCCTGTTACCAGGAATTAAAACCCGGGGCCTGGAAGCTACATAAGATCTATGTTCTGATTTCGCAGCAGGGAAAGGGCACCGGGAAGTTTATGATCGATCACGTGATCAGCGAGATCAGGAGACTCGGAGCTGCTACCCTTGAACTGCAAGTATACCGCAACAACAAAGCAAAAGGTTTTTATGAAAAGCTGGGATTTGTCGAACGGGAAATGATAAAGCTGGATATCGGAGGTGGATTCATTATGGATGACTATGTTATGGAAAAGAAATTATGAATTATGAAAGCGAGCGGTATCTAAACGATTGATGCTGGATGCTAGATACTGGATGCTGGTCATTATCTAGGATGCATCCAGGATCTAGTATCCAGTATCTAGCATCTACTGCTTTAGGCAACTAACATACTTTTTAGGATCTAGTGGCGTTTCAAAATCATACAGTTGAAATTCGATTTTTTCTCCCGGCTTGAGATAGCCGATCGAATCACCCGCCTGCACTCTTAGTCCTTTTCTTGCCGAGGTCCTGGTAATTCCCGAATACACGAAATAATAATCCTTGGAATTAAGCATCAGCATCCAGGTACCGTCATCGTCTTTCATCACCGTGGTCACTGTTCCGGCGGTGCAGGCTTTCACAGTTGTGTCAGTGGGGCTGCTAAGAACTATCTTGACCTCAGTTACCCCCAGGCTATACGGTTGCTTTTCAGGAGGCGGTTCTATAGCGTTGTTTAGCGGGCACACCAGTTTTAATGAATCCTTTTTTTGAGCTACCAGCATCAGCGGTAAACAAAAGACCAAAAGCAATAAACGATGTTTCATATTTCGGAGCTTAGTTCTTATGAATATGTAATTTCTTTGCCATTTCCGAACTCATCGGGTCGGATGAAGGACCATACCCGTTTACCAGAACCCCTTTCTGTCCTTGTTTGCTCTCGATCGCATACACCACCGCTTCATCGGCTGGATCCGACTCACCTTCAAAGCGATAAAACTCCACGATCTCGAAATCATCCACATTGAATACATTGTCATGACAGATAAGACAGTTATCCCGCAGGTTAAAATCCATATTAAAGCCCCGTTTCTTCAAACCTTCCACGGCGCCCGATACGGTATCGTAGGAGTACATAAATTATCCTTTTTTCAAAGTTAAGATGATTCAATGGTTTATGGTCTGCTGACGGCTGGCGCCGAAGCCCGAACTCCCAAATATTATTCACAAACCTCCTGCCCGATTAGGCTTGTACAGGGCTAAAACTTACCTTTGCCGCTTAAAAAAACTACAAACATGTCAACCGCAACTAAATCCATTGATTTCTCTCTGCCCCACAAAGTGGCCGACATATCGCTAGCAGAATGGGGACGCAAAGAGATACGTCTCGCTGAGGCTGAAATGCCGGGATTGATGAGCATCCGTAAAGAGTACGGGCCATCTCAACCGCTAAAGGGCGCGAGAATAGCAGGATGTTTACATATGACTATTCAGACCGCTGTACTGATAGAGACATTGACCGCTCTTGGCGCTGAAGTAAAATGGAGCTCCTGCAATATTTTTTCAACGCAGGACCATGCAGCCGCTGCAATTGCTGCTGCCGGTATTGGCGTATTTGCCTGGAAGGGACAGACACTTGAAGAAGCAGACTGGTGTATTGAACAGACATTATTCTTTGGTGGAAAGGATCGCCCGTTGAACATGATCCTCGATGATGGCGGCGACCTGACCAATATGGTATTGGACACTTACCCGGAATTAGTGCAACATGTAAAAGGTATTTCGGAAGAAACTACCACGGGTGTTCATCGTTTGTATGAGAGAGTAGCAAAAGGCACTTTGCCGATGCCTTCAATCAATGTGAACGATTCGGTTACTAAATCCAAGTTTGATAATAAATATGGTTGTAAAGAAAGCCTGGTAGATGCTATCCGCCGTGCCACCGATGTAATGCTGGCAGGCAAAGTAGCTGTTGTAGGCGGTTATGGCGATGTAGGTAAAGGTTCCGCCGCTTCATTGAAAGGAGCAGGTTGCCGCGTGATCGTTACAGAGATCGATCCTATCTGCGCTTTGCAGGCGGCGATGGACGGGTTTGAAGTAAAGAAAATGATCCATGCCGTAAAAGAAGCTGACATCGTTGTGACAGCTTCCGGCTGCCGCGATCTTATTACCGGCGAACATTTTAAACTGATGAAAGACAAAGTGATTGTTTGTAATATCGGTCACTTTGATATCGAGATCGATATCGCCTGGTTAAACAAGAATTTCGGTCAGACAAAAGATACTGTCAAACCACAGGTAGACATTTACAACGTAGATGGCCACGATGTCATCATCCTCGCTGAAGGCCGCCTTGTGAACCTGGGCTGTGCAACGGGTCATCCTTCATTTGTAATGAGCAATTCTTTTTCTAACCAGACGCTGGTGCAAATAGAATTATGGCAAAACCATAAGAACTACGAGAATAAAGTATATGTTCTTCCCAAACATCTTGATGAAAAGGTAGCAAGATTGCATCTCGGCAAGATCGGGGTTGAACTGGATGAACTGACAGATGCACAGGCATCTTATCTCGGCATTACGAAGGACGGGCCGTTTAAGCCGGAGCATTACAGATATTAAGTCGTTAATCGATAGTCGATAGTAAAAGCCTCAAAAATTGTTTTGAGGCTTTTTTATTGGGAATAATGCAGGAATGAGTACATCCTTTAGTAGATGAGGCGGTTTTCTTAATTTTATTAGGCATGAAAATGTCCCCAAACATAATCCTC
>DASSFT010000058.1:0-3777 GCA_035694045.1 Chitinophagaceae bacterium | reverse complement strand
GGTGGCAGTTTATGTACGACATTCTTTGATAATGGATAAGTTTTCGAATAATGTAAACAACGTTTACCGGATCGAGACGGCCAAATCAGGGAATAAATCCGAAACTTCCCGGCAACCCGGATTTTTTAACCGCCTGACTGGGGATGCTGATAAGCAATATCAGTTGGTGACCCACGTGATTCTTGCAGAAGATCTCAAAGCCAATTTTCCAGAGGTAAAAGAAGTTTGCCGTATCAAAAAAATGTATGAACCGGTTATAAAGATTGGCACTGCCAGGTTTAAAGAAGATGGAAACCATGTAGCCTATGTCGACAAAAACTTTTTCAGCGTTTTTGATCTGCCTGTGAACAATGCCCAACAATCATCTGCGTTTGCAGGCAATAGCAGCGCCGTGATCAGCGAACAGGCGGCAAAAAAATATTTCGGTAATGAAAACCCCGTCGGCAAAATAATAGAGCTCAGCTCAGAAGAAAACCAGCTATTCACTATTTCGGCTATCGCAAAAAATTTCCCCAGCAACAGCAGCATGCAGTTCGATGTGATGATACCCGTGGAAGGCAGCAGTTATTACGCAGACCAAAGAAAGCAGGGAATAAATACATCATCCTATATTACAGTTGTACAATTATACCCCGGCACGGCGATTAATGCTTTCAAAAAGAAATTAGCTGCATGGGGTGAGACTTATTTCAATGAGTGGCGGGAGACGGCGCGAAAATATCTTAATAACCATGCTGCCAATGTCGGATTGTCGGTTCGCCCGTTTTCCGAATCTCACTACAACCGAAGTACGCCATGGTTTTATTTTACCGATCTCAAAAGTTTATACCAACTTATCCTGCTTGCAGTAATTGCTATTGCTATTGCCTGCTTAAACTACGTACTGTTGTCGTTAAGCCGCGTAGCAACCCGCAGTCATGAAGCCGGCGTGCGCCGAACAGTTGGCGCAAGCTGGAAGCATATTATAAATATGTTGTTAACCGAGACATTCGTGATGGTCATGATCTCAGTTATAGCTGGTTTTGTTATTGCTGCAACCGCATTGCCCTATTTTAACAGCCTTACCGGTGTCAGGATACTGGTTGCCGAACTTTTCAACTGGAAGTTTTTATGTATCGGGATGGGAATAGTCTTGCTACTTACTTTGATAGCCGGCATCTACCCTGCATTGAAAATGGCTGATATCCGGCCACTGAATGCATTGAGGAAATTCAGCACCTACAAACTGAATCCCTCTTTATCAAAGATCTTTATTACGCTTCAATACACAGCCTGCATAGTGTTGATCGTTTTTTCGATTGTTATTGCTCAACAGGTAAAGTTTGTAAACAACAAGGATCTTGGTTTTGATAAAGAACAGACGATAGTCGTCACCAACCCCTGGTGGGGCGACAGGGAAAAAACAATGAGGTTGCAGGACCAGTTACGTACTTATGCATCTACTCAACCGGCAATTACAAATGTGACGGGTTCGACCTTTCGCTTTGGCAAAGGTTTTAATATGAACGGTCACTTTATCAATGGTGAAAAGGAAATGATCACGGAGGTGATAGTTGACTATGATTATTTCGAGTTTAGCAAAATACCCCTGGTAAAAGGAAGATACTTTTCCCGCCAATTTGCAGCTGATACTGCCCGCTTGAATTTTTCGAAGGAGCAGCTGGATTCACTCAGTACACAAAAACGGGCCAACCTTGTCATAAATGAAACACTTTACCAGAAGCTTGGTCAGCCAGCGTTGAATGAATTCAACAAATCATTGGGAGGGATCATCATTGGAGTGTGTAAGGACTATTTTTATACCAGTCTTCAGCAAAAGATCGGGCCATTATATCATATATGCCGCCCGGACCGCATAGGCTACACCTGGTTAAAGATTGCCGGCGGCCAGGACCTGGCTTCAGTGATAGGTAAATTAAAATCCAGGTACAATGATATCACCAACGGCGAAGATTTTTCTTACAGCTTTACGGAAGAAGATGTAAAGGCCGTCTACGAGTCGCATGTAAGATGGATGAAGATAATACAGGGAGCTTCATGGATGGCCATATTTATTGCCTGCCTGGGTTTATTCGGCCTATCCGCCATTGTTGCTGTAAACAAAACCAAAGAGATCGGTATCCGCAAGGTTCTTGGGGCAAATGTGTCGCAGTTGTTTTATAGCCTTAACCGGCAAACGCTGGCCATTGTTTTATTATCGATCATCATAGCCGTTCCTGTTGCAGTATATGTTTCCGATAGCTGGTTGCAGGATTTTGCTTATCGCATCCGGTTGAGCTGGATCTTTTTTGTGATAGCCGCATTCATCGGTCTCCTTTGCGCATTGATCGCCGTCAGCTATCATACAATAAAAGCGGCAACCGTCAGCCCGGTAAAATCATTGCGAACGGAGTGAGGTCCCGATGCCTTTCGGGAGGTGAGTGGTAAGTGATGAGTGATGAGTTGTGGACAGTTTGTATTGGTCATGGATTATTTATCACAGGATCGAAACGAAACAATGAATTTATAATTATTATTAGAGTTATAGCACAGAGTGAAGAGTAAAAGTTAAGAGTTAGATCAACTCACCTCTCACCACTCACCTAAAAGAAACAGCTATGATTAAAAGTTATCTTAAGATCGCCTGGAGAAACCTCTCAAAATACCGCTTCTATTCTGCGGTAAATATTTTGGGATTGTTTGCAGGCATCGTGTTTGCCTTGTTGATTGGCGCCTACATCTGGACCGAACTCCGGGTAAACAAAGATCTTCGAAACGCCGATCGGCAATACATTCTTACCACTGTTTCGACAGACCCGAATGTTGGTTTTGAGTTGGCGACCTTTGGTCCCATCGCAA
The DNA here is from genome assembly GCA_035694045.1 of Chitinophagaceae bacterium. Classification (GTDB taxonomy): domain Bacteria; phylum Bacteroidota; class Bacteroidia; order Chitinophagales; family Chitinophagaceae; genus VBAT01. Next base: position 939 of record DASSFT010000058.1, on the reverse strand, counting down.
AACGCTTAAAGGAGGATTACCCCAATCTAGTTGCAAACTATTATCGCTATGACGGCGTCACCTCGGTGATGTCAAAAGGTGACAAACATTTCCGGGAAGGCTTGCAGATTGGTGACAGCACTATGTTAAAAATATTTGGCTTCGAAGCATTACACGGCGATGTTCAAACAGCATTGAACAACCCCTATTCAGTCGTGATCACGGAGGAAAAAGCCATGAAATACTTTGGAAAAACCGATGTCGTCGGTGAATCCATTTCCATTCAAAGTTTTTCTGGAGGAAATCATGATTTTGCCGTGACTGCCGTTTTAAAAACCCTGCCTATCAACTCTATCACTAACCTGGCCAAAGACTACCCCAATAATTTTTTTGTCCCCATGAGTGCATTGACATATTTCGGGAGACTAGGTGCTGATAGCTGGAATAATTTGAGTATCCCGTCATATGTGGAATTGAGAGAAGGTGTCTCACCCAAAGATCTTGAGGCACCAATCCGGCAACTGGTTCAGCAGAATGCAAACGATCAACTAAAGAAAATTATAACCGTTAAACCTGTCCTTTTAAGCGATTACTACCTCCAACAGGACAAGGGATTGATAAAAAGAATGCTTTACACCTTGTCCTTTGTTGGCCTGTTCATCCTGCTGATGGCGATCATAAACTTTATTAATATTGCTATCAGCCGTTCAGCCAGCCGGATGAAAGAGATAGGCATCCGCAAAGTTCTGGGTAGCATGAAAAGACAACTTGTATTTCAATTCCTGATCGAATCCATTATTCTTGTATCGGCAGCGACCGTCCTGGCCCTGTTGACCTATCCTTACCTGCGACCATTATTTAGCCAATTGGTTGGAAAAGAAATACCATCGCTCAGGGATTTTCCTTCTTATTTCATTTGTTTACCGGTTGTCCTGATCATCGTTGTGGGACTATCGGCAG
>DASSFT010000057.1:0-2831 GCA_035694045.1 Chitinophagaceae bacterium | reverse complement strand
TTTTGTTCCCAACGGATAAATGACACTGTTCCATCCACTGATCTCTGCTACCGAGCCATCCATGCCGATGAAATTATCCAAAGAACCTGCTACTGAAACGTCAATCGGTTTGTCTGTCTTGTTTTTTATTTCATAACGTATTATGGCGATCGGGATACCACTTGCATCGGGATCGCCCGGAATAAAGGGATTGAAAACTTTTGCCTTTGCAGACACAGGCATTTCCCTGTCTTCCAGGTTAACGACAGCAAAAGGATAAGCGGCATCAAATGTAGAAGAAGCAAATCTCGGAAGGCCATGATTAGGTGCGCGACTTCCTTCCGAACCGATATATTCGGATAAGGGCATTGGCCCCATCAGCGTTTTTGTTTTTTTGACTCCATTGGCCGTCTTTGTAAATACCATGAAGAACGGTGCCTGCTTGGGATTATGGGCGCCGTAAAATCCCATCGCCGGTTTATTCATGATCTCTACATCTTTCCATTGGCCATTGCCACCGATGGAGATATTACCGGTGCCGATGCCACCAATGGGCATGGCTATCTTTTCGGTAAACTTTCCTTCGTAGTGTTTGATTACAGGCCATTTATTTTGCTGCGCAGAAGCGATGCTGCCAAAGAAGAGCAGGCATATGGCAAGATTCTTCATAACCGTTGATTGTATTACTAAGGTAGATGATTTTTACCCAGGCGATCAGCATCCAATAACTAGTGATAAGTTAAGTATGATTCGACGACTTTATATTGCCACGGATACACGGATGAAGATATTTACGGCTTTAAGGTTCAACAAGCTCTGCCTTAAATGTCAACGTCGCTTCGTAGGTTTTGTTGGTGCTCCTTTACACTCTGTTATTTTCAGGTTTGCTTTTATGGACGGGGAACACCAACAAAGGCACTGAAGCATCCAGCGTCAATCATCATCATCATCCGCATCCGCCGTCTTCACAAAAGCGCTTCTCCTGGGTGCCGGCATTACGCTTTCTTCTCCTTTTATCGCTTTCCAGATCACCTGGCTGAATAGCAAATCTGGTACACGGTCCTCTTTAGTGAAATCAAATGTTTCACTGAGGCTGGCACTGGCGCTCTTTCTCGTATTTTTTTCGTTTAGGTTTATATTGGCAGCTAACGATTTGTATGGGGTATAATCAGGGACCGAAGTAAAGCTTTTATACAGCGAAGATGCTGCGGCATCATACTGGCTCATCGGCGGCAGTCCCAGGATCAACTCAATGGTTCGTAGCAACGAGGAAGTGGAATACATAGAATGATCCACAAACTTTCTTTTGACATATGGTCCCGCCACCAACACAACCGAACGATGGGCATCCACGTGATCAGGTCCATTCTGAGCGTCATCTTCTACAATAAATACCACACTTTCTTTCCAAACACGGCTATGCGACAAATACTCGAGAAACATCCCGACTCCCCAGTCGTTGTCTGCCACATGTGCAAATGGTGTCGGTCTTCCCGCTTTTAATCCTTCGGTATGATCGTTGATCAGGCGAAGTGTGTTTAATTGCGGCAATGCATTTGCGGCCACCAGTGAATCAAACTCCCTTTTCCATTGGTTCGCCCTGGTTGTATCCCTGACGGTTTGATCCCAACTGGTGAAATAAGGACAAAAATGGTCTTTCAAAACAGGAATGTTTGGTTTATAATCATCCACAAATTCTCCATAGCTCCTAAAACTTACTCCTGCCCGTTTGCAATAATCCCAAAGAAATCCGCGGTCGGGGTTGGCAATCTCCCTGTGTCCCTCGGCATCATACTCACCGCCGCGATGACCGTAGGTGGTAGGCCAGGTCTTTTCCAGGTAATCATTTGCATTGGCTGCAAGGCTCCAATTATGACCATCTGCACTTACCTCTCCATCCACGTAAAAATTATCGAAGAGTACAAATTCCCTCGCAATCTTGTGATGGTTCGGCGTTATCTTTTCTCCAAACAACACAAGGCTGGTATCTCCATTTCCCTCAGGCATATCTCCCAGCACCTGGTCATAGGTCCTGTTTTCCTTAATAATGTAAAAAACATACTTGATGGGCGATGGGCCACCCACTTTCATTGGTATGGGATTGCCGGGTTCGCCTTTCGCATTCAGTTCTTTCTCTTTCGTATAAGGGGTGTTCTCGTACACTTGTTTTGAATAGCTGGACAATTGCATGACCGACGGTTCATCAATGATACTCATCGTGCCTTTCATTAGCCCTGCGATGTATTGCGATCTATTATCCTCGACAGTATCACCTCCCTGGTACTTTACAACCTGTTTTTTCCCGATTGGATTGGGTCCTCTTGGGTTGGCAAAGGATTGAAATCCCTTTCCATTGCTCACAAATATTTTTTTACCGACCAGTTTTACATTGGTAGGATACCAACCAACAGGAATAAATCCTTTTGACCGGCTGAGTCCCGGTTGACTGACGTCAAAGACTGCAAGGCAATTATTGTCTGCATTCGCGATATACAGGGTCTGCTGGTTTTCACTCAGGGCCAAACCGTTGCTGGCAGAACCAGTGGGAGCATTGGGATATAATGCTGCGTTTAGAACTTCGAGAACTTTTCGTTTGGCGATATCAATTACCGAGACAGAATTATCACCGGCATTTGCCACAAAAAGATATTTCCCGTTTTTAGATAATAATAGTTCGTTGGGATTTTCACCAACATCGATTGAAGAACTGATCTTTTTTGAAGCGATATCAAATACAAGCAGTTTTTTGCCTCCCCAAAGCGAAATATATAGTTCCCTGCGATCATTGGACAACAAACAGGTATAGGCAGCCTCATACGAGGTATCGCGCTGCAGAATTTTTTTTGTTGCGA
>DASSFT010000056.1:0-5736 GCA_035694045.1 Chitinophagaceae bacterium | reverse complement strand
ATTTCTGTAAAAAGGAAGCGCGGCTTCGTAGCAATTTAGCAGGCCGCTGAAGTTGCGGCTATATACTACTTCCTGGCTCAGCCAAACATTGAAATTGGATACCAGGAAAAAGACAGTTGGAGCTGCAATGGCACCAAACACAAGACTTTTATAGCTTCTGCCCTTGAGAATCCAGCCGGTCAAAGTTGCTGTTAGCAGAAGTATAGCATAATTCTTCCATTGTCCGCTGTAAAAACCGGGATAGGGAAATGCATTTTGTTCATACAACAACTGGATGACTACATCGCTTAACAATAAAGCCGCCAGGGGAAAGATAAAAGAGATATCCTTTTGTTTCAGGATCATTCCCGAAAAAAGTGCGATAGCAATAACCGGGGAAAAACCTGACCAGTTAAGATTGGGCCCGAACCAGTATTTGCAGGCAGCTGCCAATACGACGAGTACCAGTGTAAAAAGGATTAAACGTCCGTTAATCTTCATGTTGAGTGGTTGAAAGAAAGTAAATAATGGACCACAAAAATAAAAGAATTGATCCAATTGACCGGGTTAATTATTAACCATTGTGAACAGCTTCAGAAGCCCTGAAGACAGTCGATTTGCCAGCCAATCCTTTTAATGTATAAGTGGTTCCCTTTAAGGCTACAGCCACAGGCTGGCCCGGCTTTAGGATTACAGGCCCTTCAGGAATTTCCATGTCGCCTTCGGTCAGTAGAATGATCTCAGTAGCATTGGCCGTCACCGACAGGGTTTCATTTTTCGCAAGCTCCGATACGCTCAGCTGAAAATCCTTCACCGGCGGTTTGAACAGCCTGACCGAGGATGCAATTTCTTTACCCTCCAGTATCGCCGGGACTGTAGGTTCACATTTTACATGTTTTAATAATTCTTCCACGTCGATATGTTTTGTTGTCAGCCCGCCACGCAATACATTATCTGAATTCGACATCAGCTCAACATTCTGCCCTTCGAGGTAGGCATGGGGCAAACCAGCACCCTGGAATATGGCTTCTCCTTTTTTCAGGTGCACGAGGTTAAAAAAATAGATAGAGAAAATGCCACGATCAATATTTTTATTTTTAGAAAAAGTTGTGGCAGCCCGCGCAGCCCAAAAATCCTCACTGTCTTTCCCCAGCTTATTTTCTTTATATAGCGGCACGATCCTGTCGATCAGTGGGCGCAGGATTTGATTTACCTGTTCCTGGGACATGGTCATCGCGGTCCTGTACAGATTGTCGTAATTGTTTGATGCAAATAACGGCAAAAAGCTACTTAATTCAGGAACTACCTGTAATACCGCATTCAACATCTTCGCTGTCTTGAATCCATGTAACAAATAAAAATCACTCAGCGCTACCAACATCTCCGGCTTATGGTTGTCATCTTTATAATTACGCCGGGGCGAATCCGTTGGAATGCCCTCCCTGTTTTCCCGCGCAAATTCTTCCTCCGCTGACGATTTGGATGGGTGCACCTGGATCGAAAGCATATCCTTTACGTCAAGCACCTTTAGTAAAAAAGGCAGATGACCAGCATATTCGCTCAGGGGTTGTATGTTCCCATCTGCGAATTGAACCTGTGATATCCCCAACGGATGAACACCGAGCCAGTATTCTGCAAAGGGTTTGTTATCGGGATTTTCTGTTTTTAACAACGATGGAATAAAAGAAAAACCACCCCAATCGTAGTGTTTTACTGTTCCTGTTAATTGGGCAATTCCGGCCATAAAATTTTTACTTTGAGTAAAGATAACGCATGGCTGAACACAATGATTTAGGTAAAGAGGGCGAAGAGATCGCAGTGAAATGGCTGACGGAAAACGGTTATACGATTCTGCATCGCAATTGGCGGCATAAACAATTCGAGATCGATATTATCGCGTTAAAAAGCAAGTTTCTCCACATCATCGAGGTAAAGGCGCGAACGTTTAGCCCGTTTGGCCATCCCGAGGACAGTGTACGAAAGAAAAAATTCAAAAACCTGCAGCGGGCTGCCGATGAATTCCTTTTTCTTAATCCCGGTCACAAATGGATCCGGTATGATATCCTTGCCATCACCTTGTTCCCGGGTAATGATCCCGAGTTTTTCATGCTGGAAGATGTTTTTCTTTGAGGTGAGCGGAAAGTGGTCTCCCGATCCTTCGCTTCACTCAGGACTATCAGAAGGTGAGGTGAATGGTCAATAGTTATCGTGAAGTGCCCTGACTCACCACTCACCTCTCACCACTCACGATTCACCACTCACCTTTGACCATTCTTCTCTATTTTTGCCTCACTTAAAAAACTAACTATGAGATTAATCCTTGCAATTGCTGTCATTGCCATTGTTACCACGCTGGCCACGTCTTCCTGCAAATCCTCTTCGGGACCCGCACCTTTCTGCGATACCACCTGTATGAAGGATACACTCAAATTTACCAAGGACGACCATCCCCTGAAGCCGTATGTTTATATCAGTGCAAAAGATTGCAATGCAGAGTCTGTAATATGGAGCTATGATGGAATGGGTGTAAATCGCAAACTCGGTCTCACCGACCTGCTGGGAGCTACTTTCCATCTCGACAAAAAATTCATGCGTGTATATTTCAATGATACAAGCAATGTATGGTTGTTATTTAATAATTGCAGCAATGGCCGTGGTTATTTTTTAAAGATCCCTTTTGATAAAAAAGGAAATATTTCTCCAAAGGCAAGCGCCATTAACGGGGTCGATCCGAAATTTTCAGTCGCTGAAGGACTGGCCGTCTATACTGACCGCGGAAACCTTTTTGTTGAAGAAATAGCCACTGGCAAAAAAGAAATGATGACCTTCGGACAGGATATCGAACCGGATTACAATAATATTCATGAAAAAATCGATTCGGTAAATATCACACCGACACGGGCCTGGGCAAGGATATGGATAAAAGACAAGTGGGTGGAAAAAGAAAAAAAGCTGACCCTGAAGTGAGGAGTTGAGGCCACAGAGAACGTTTTGGCCACAGAGAACCACAGAGTTTACATGAAGATTACCAACGATGCAGAATTCGTTACGGCTCTCTACCTTTCGACGTAAGTTACAGGTTAAAAAGAGAGCCACAGAGCAGAACTCTGCGGCTCCCTGCCTGCCGGCAGGCAGGTCTGCGTATCCTCCGTGGCTCTCTGTGGGCTAACTTATCCCAGGGTAAGCGATCCAATAATTATGTGGGAATCATACAAAAAAGGGTTTAAAGCCTGGCTGAGACTGGAAAAATCATTATCCGACAATTCCACGGAAGCCTACCTGCGGGATATTGATAAGCTCACACAATTTTTACAGGAAAAAAAGTCGTCGAAGCCACCATCTGAATTAGCGCTAAAAGATCTCCAGCAATTTATAAAATGGGTGACAGAGCTGGGTATGACCTCTTCTTCGCAGGCAAGGATCATTTCAGGCATCCGGTCGTTCTATAAATATTGCCTGCTCGAAAATATTTCCAGGACAGACCCCACCACTCTTCTCGAAGCCCCCAAACTTAAGCGTGCATTACCGGATGTTCTAAGCTTTGGTGAGATAGAAAATATCATTGGACAGATCGACCTGAGCAAACCGGAAGGCGGACGAAACAAGGCCATCCTTGAATTAATGTACAGTTGTGGCTTGCGTGTGAGCGAGGTGGTAAATCTAAAGATATCCCAATTGTATTTTGATGCCGGGTTTGTGCGGGTAACAGGCAAGGGGGATAAAGAAAGGCTGGTACCTGTCGGCAAAAGCGCTGTAAAGTATGTGAAGATCTACATTAAAGATATTCGCGTTCATATCGCAGTGCAAAAAGGAAACGAGGACATCGTGTTCCTGAACAAGAGAGGAACAAAACTGTCCCGGGTAATGATATTTCTCATCATCAAGGAGCTGGTAAAAAAGGCCGGGATCAAAAAGACGGTTTCACCACATACATTTCGTCATTCGTTTGCCACTCACCTCGTGGAAGGAGGCGCAGATCTCCGTGCTGTGCAGGAAATGTTAGGGCATGAAAGCATAACAACCACTGAGATTTACACACATCTTGACCGTGAATTCCTCAGAAAAACCCTGGAAAACTTTCATCCGGCGTTTAAATAGCTATGTTGAATTTTAGATGATAAATGAAAGGCAATTCAAAATTCAACATTCAACATTTATCATAGTCAGTTATGTTACTCAATGACAATCTTTTCAGCGAAATGTTTCCCCGAATTTTTGTGTGTCGCCTGCAAAATATAATTACCGGTCGCTACGGAAGGTAGTTCCAGGTTCAGCAATCTCGCTTCCGAGTCTATCCATATTTCTTTTGAATAAACCTTTTTGCCTGACATATCTATCAATTCAAACACATAATACCCCTCTTCTGTTTGTTTCCACTCGATATGCAAGCTGGCACCCGCAGATGCAGGATTGGGGAAGGCCCTGAAAAATTTATAAGCAGTGTCCATAAGCTTTTGAGTCAGTAATAAAACCGGGTTGGGTTTTCTTTCGGGCTTCTCGATTATTAAAAGACCTCCTGCCACACCTGTCAAAGACTGGCCAACCACCTCCGGAGTGGTCCTTGTCAATAAGTTTAGGTCTGGTGCGGGACTATTCATGGCATGCATAGGCAGCTTTACCTTATTTGCTAGTATATCAATCATCAAATGATCTTTTGAAGAACTGCTATCAGTCAAAAGAACTGTTTTTGGCTTGACAATAGTATGTTGTTTAACAAGTTTCACATTTCCTTGTGCGGTTGCCCGCATAGATATTAGAAAAGCGGGTAATGCGAACTGGAAAAAATATTTTACCCAGGGTATTCTTTTCCCTGGTATTTCAATATCACGAGCCAACTGATCACTACTAAACCTGCCACAAAGAGAACCACGCGGGGTCTTTCTAAAAAAAGCGGCCAGTTGCGACTCACTCATATGCGTAAAATCAACTACCTGTTTGCAGCACGATGCGCAGAACCGGCCCTTTTCTGTTGGAGCCATTTCATCCCAGTTTTCCTCACAGGGATGTGGAATGGTCAACTGTATCTGCCTGCTCATAAAAAGAGTTTATTGGACAACCAGTTTTTCATTTTTGATCACAGCCCCTTTTTCATTTCTTACCTGGACAATATAGATCCCGGCCGCCCACCTGCTGTCAACATCGATCGCAAGCCGGTTCAGACCTTTATTGAATTGCTTTGTTTGTGAAAAGACCAGGTTACCATTCAGGCCAACCAACATTACCTGGATCTTTCCATCCTGCTCGTTTTTCCATTCAACATTCACCACCTGGCTTCGCTGAACAGGATTAGGGTAAATCTTCGGGATATTGATGTCCACCAAAGAATGCTTGTCGCCTGCTGGACCTGCTTGTTTTTGTCTGATGTCGATGATCGCTTCATTTTTTGTTTTTAATGTGTCTATGACTTCCCCCACAACGGTCACAAGTCCCGTCGTTGTCCGATGGTATCCGCAATACCAGCCCTGGGTAGTCACAACGACCTCTTCGTTCATCTTAAGATTCAAACGAACCAGCAAATCTTTAGTCAAATCTGTGGTTTGATCCACGGATAATTCTGCCTGCTCATAACCTACACTTGAAATCTGCAATGCCAGTTCTTTCGCCAACAAAGGTTTTTCCATTTTAAAAACTCCCGCATCATTTGCCATGGTGCCCAGTTTTGTTCCCTTGATCATCACCGAAGCAAAAGGCACAGGATTGTTGTTTTCATCCAATACAATTCCATGCATTATTATGGGCTGGATCAATTTAATAACG
>DASSFT010000055.1:0-5210 GCA_035694045.1 Chitinophagaceae bacterium | reverse complement strand
ATCGGTTATAATCTATAATGATTACCAACGATTGTTGGAATAAGAAGGCTTTTTGCTGCCATTGCTGCTGCTTCTTTCCTCTTTTGGTTTTGCTACCATTACTTTAATGGCGCGACCTTCAACCATACCACCATCCAGTTCGGCGATTGCCTTCTGGGCTGCGGCGTCATCGGGCATTTCCACGAAACCGAAACCTTTGCTACGGTTTGTGTATTTGTCCATAATCACTTTGGCAGAAGAAACTTCGCCATACTCCTGGAAAAAACCTCTTAAGTCATCGTCCTGAACGGCGTAACTTAAGTTTGAAACATAAATGTTCATTTGAAAAATTAAATGTTTAATAAATACTTGAGAAAAAGCACGGGTAAAGAAGACTAACTATTAGCACAAACTGGCTTAGCAGAAAAGATCATTCACTTACAAGATGCGAAGAACTCAAATTAACGATGCAAAGATAAGGTATAAAAGCGAGAATACGCATTTCATTTGTTATCGTAGTAATAAAAATGGCGGCAACATTTCTAATTAGTCTACCGCCAGTCAGGAAAGGATATATAATGGTTGTTACTCGCCTTTTACCAGTTTACCAAATGCTATAGATTGACCTTTTTGGTCAGTGACCCGGTAAGTGTAAATACCTGCCGCCAGTTGGCCCAGGAAAATTCGCGTGTTCAGGTTATTTAGTTTTTGCTGCCTGATGCTTTTGCCGGACAGATCATAAAGGGTAAGCATGGCACCGTTGGCAGGCAGTTCTTTTATTTGGATATTGACATAGTTTTTAAAAGGATTGGGATAAACGACTGAGTTGTCCGTTATTCCCTCGGCGTTGGAAACAATTTTCCTGGAAAAAACATCTCTGCGATTGTCAGCCTCTACAGGATCGGGTTCTGATACTTCTTCAGAAATCTCGACTATCTCCAAAACATCAACCGGTGCCGGTCTTTCCAAAGACGGTTTGGGCGACTGTATTTTTTGAAGCGGCTTAACGGTGTTGCCGGCAAGGGCCTTCACGTCCGGTATTTTGGGAAGTTCAATTTGTTTTTTCGGTTTACCGATCAGCAGGATATCGTCATATTCCCAAAGATCTTTGGCTGCCGTCACGAAAACCATGAGTGAACCATCAGAATTAAAACTGGGCTGGATCATGTTCCTTAATCCTTTCCTGGGATCAGGGATCTCCGTAAGGTTGCCAAATTCATCCGCGACTGATTTTCGCGTATAACGCCAAAGATGTTCCGATTTTTTTGTGGCAATGCTGAAATAATAGGAAAGACCGTCTTTGCTCAACTGCCCCGGTCCGGATTCCTGCCCCGACGGTAAAACAATATCTTTTACCTTTTCAACCTGGTAGGTGCCGGTTCTTTTATAGATCCTGATCCTGTCTTTACCATTTACTTCGATGTTTGATATGATTTCTTTGCCATCGAAAGAGATCGAAGGTCCGTAGTGATTGTTCCCGTCTGTGCCGGATACTTTTACCGGCTCAGGAAATTCTTTGCTGCGATCTGACCTGGTTGAAATATATAGATCACCAGATTCCACCATGCAGATGGTCAATTCATCGTTGGTGAGACTCGCGGCAAAATATCCTCCTGTAATATTTTTGCTCAATGGTTCAGGTTTGCCGAATGCGGCGTCTGTACTTTTTCTCGTACTGATAAATATCCTGCCAAAACCGCCACCACGCGAAGAAGTAAAATACAGGCGAAGGCCGTCAGGCGACAAAAAAGGGTAAGCATCAGCAATACCTGGCTGATTGATGCCATTGGTTTCCCTGCAATTGGGAACAGACGTTTCTTTTCCTGGTATTTTTAATTGGATGTCCTGGTCAAGGGGATCAATTGATGGTGTACGTACATCGTTGTCTACTTTCACATGTTGGCTTACGACGAGGAATTCTCCTTTAGTAGTGTCAGTAGGAGTGGCAACTCTTCTTCGAGCTGCGCGTTGAGCATTTGTATCAAGAACTATAAATAAAATAAAAGCGCTGCACAGGCAGACGCGTAGAAAGCGGAGTGTTGGCATATAGGTTGGTTTTTGGCATCCTGAATTTACACTTTCACCAATCGCACTCAACCTAAGATGCTGTTAAAACTTTTTTTCACAATGCCGACGAAAAAATTTCACGCAATCCCGCATGATGCGGGACCACAACGCAACGTTGTATGTCGTGAATTTACATCTATGAGTTTTTGAGACGGGCTCTAATCTTATTTTTCGGGGGATTCTACATTGAACATGTTGGTGCCTTCTTCCCTTTTGCGAATACCAAAATTGTAACGGATGTTTATTCCAAAACGGCGGGTGTCTGCTTCCCGGTATCCGCTGGCATCTACTGAACCCTGCTTGATAGTGAAGCTGTTTTTATTGGTAAAGAACATGTCGTTCGCGCTCAGCGTGACGATCAATTTTTCCTTGAAGAATTTGCGATTGACACTGCTATTGAGTGCTCCGAAGGATCCGAGCTCGTAGAATTGTTGTTGCCCTTTCAACCGCATAAACCCACTTAATGTGATCACCGATCTTTTATCGATCTTGAAAGTGTGATATGTAAAAAATGTCCAGGTGCCTTTTTTGAAAGACAGCGGCTTGCTTTCATATAACCCCTGGTAAGCATTATGGTTATACTGGGCTCCCAACACAAAGAAATACCTGCGGCCGGGTGGGATGGCGCCCAATCCGCGGAGATACCATTCCTTGTTTTTACCTAGATTATCATAAGTCCTGTATGCCTGGCTTTGACTGCTGTCTGCCTGGTAAATGACACTGGTGAAAATATCCTTTGTATCATTCACCCCAATGGCCAGGATGGGCCGTTCGTCAACGCTGATATTGGCTTCATAGTTTTGGGTGAACTGGGGTCTTAAAGAGGGATTGCCGGTTTCCGTGAGGTATTGATCTACGTATCTCGGGAACGGGTTGAGTTGATCATATACGGGCCTACTGATCGTGCGGCGGTAAACCAGGTAGGCTCTCAGGTCGAACCCCGCGATCCGCATGATATTTTTGCTGAGATAAACGTAGGGAAACAGATCGGTCCTGTGAATACTAAAAGAAGTATCGATGGGAATAAGCTGCAGCCCCTCCATATTGGTGTTCTCTAAACGGGCTCCTGCCTTGAGTACAATATCCTTCCCAAAAGTCTGTGAACCCTGTGCATAAAAGGAGTTGATGTTCTCATCGTAGTGAAAGGTATTGGTGCGGCTCGGGTCCTTCACGTGATTGCCGCCTGACTCTTTAAAGTAGTTAGCCACACTTCTAAAATAGAGCAATGAGGATTTCACACCGGTTTCCAGGGTAAATTTCTTTGCCAGTTTTAATTTCAGGTCTGATTGCGCATTGTAGAAATGCCGTTTGTTATTGTTAATACCATCGCCGCCGATAGTAGCAGAGAAAGGAGTATAAAATAAACTACTGAATACCTGTTCCGCCCTATTACCGGTATAATTATAAAAAAGATCGTTGGACCATTCTGAACCCAGCGAATCAATTTTCAATTTGCCATTGATGCCGATCCTGAAATTGGTAGTGGTCCCGTCGTTGGTCACTTTATTCAGGTTATCGGTAAATATTTCGGCGGTGCTAATCTTTTTAATGGAACTCCTGTTGTCAGTTTTATTGTTATAGTCATTATAGCTAACACTTGTCCCGAAATCGATATCCCATTTTTTGCTAACAGGAAAGATGACACCATAACTGGCAAACCAGGTATTGGCAGGATAACGGGTGAACGCGTTTTGACTCAACATAGTGTCGGGTGCGTAAATGCGATCGGTAACGATCTTCTCATAGGAATCACGATGGCTGTAGTTGAGATTGATAAACGAGCTTTTCTTACCGTTGTTATTGTTAAGATTAAAACCTAGAAACTGGTTGCCGTAACTGCCCTGCTGCAAACCGCCGTTAATACTTCCCGTTACCCCGAGCTTTACTCCCTTTCTTAATACCACATTGACAATGCCACCCGTAGTTGCCGCGTCATATTTTGCCGAGGGCGTTCTAACAACTTCCAGTCTCAGGATGGCGTTAGGCGGGAGGCTTTTTAATAACGTAGCTACATCTGCCGCGCTCATCTTCATATCACGGCCGTTGATCTGGACGACGGCGGGTGTAAGACTGCTGATATAAATATTGCCATCCTGGTCTACGAACAACCCGGGTGTTTTTTCTATTACCTCGTAGACGTTGGTAGAAGCGGCAACAAGATTCTCCGGGTCGATAATCGTCTTATCATCCTCCTGTCTCATCAGCGGCTTTGATGAGGTGACCACGACACCCGACAACGTTTTAGGTAATGCTTCCAGCGAAAAGGTAAAAGATAACTGCTTATCGGTAACCGTGATACCTTTTTCGAGCGGCTGGTAGTTGACAGAACTGATAGTGACGATGTATTGATTTCCTTTCAGGAGGTCGAACCTGATCACTCCTGTACTATCAGTAACTTTTTGATCTTTTTTTGTTGAATCCGCCCGGTTAGCGACAGCAACGGTGGCAAAGGCTACGGGCTCACGCTTTTGATTGATTATTTTAAGGGTAACAGGTGTTTCCTGGGCCCGGCTATTGTACAGGGATAAAAAAAATATAAAAACGAAGGCTATCCTATGCAGTCGAAGCGTCAGTTTTTTTTTCATGTACCGGTTGCCTTTGTAATAATTTTCAAATATAATTTAAATGGTGGCTGGCAATCGGTTTAGGACGGTACAAAGTTACATTTTATAATCTTTTAACCTTTCTTTTTTCGCATTTTTGCTTTAAGCTCATGCAGTTCCTCGGCTTCATCTACTGAGTGCGTAAGATGGATGTCGGCTTCTTTCTTGGCAAGGGCTGATAACTTCGCGTAGAACTTTTTCAACGTTTCCAGTTCGTCTTCCGTAATATCTTCTACACTAATAAGGCGATTGCTGGCCCCACTGGTGGCAATCAGCTCATTTAATTTGATCTGGAGCGCCATGGTATCCTTATTCTGCGACTGCTGGATAACAAATACCATCAAAAAAGTTATGATCGTAGTTCCCGTGTTGATCACCAACTGCCAGGTATCCGAAAAATGGAAGATGGGTCCTGTTACCGCCCAGGCTATGATCACAACGACTGCTAATACAAATGCGAGAGGCTTGCCGGTGGCCTTTGTTACCTTGGCAGAAAATATTTCAAAAAAATGCTTGATCTTTTTGGACATACAAGGTGTTTTATGTGTTTGTTAATTTCAA
>DASSFT010000054.1:0-4853 GCA_035694045.1 Chitinophagaceae bacterium | reverse complement strand
TGACTCCTGCGGGATTTTGGATCAGCAATTATTCCAAGCAGGGAGTACCCGATGCAAACAAGGCGTACCAGGCCATATTCGGGCAAAGCTCATGGATCATCATCGGATCACTGGTAGCTTTCGGCGTGGGTCAGGTCCTCGATGTTTTTATTTTTCATAAAATAAAAAAGCTGACCGGTGAGAAAGGCATCTGGCTGAGATCTACAGGGTCTACCGTAGTTTCCCAGTTTGTCGACAGCTTTGTCGTGCTGTTTATCGCTTTTTATATCGGCCCACGCGTATCACCCAACCAGGGACAGCCCTGGGCATTTGGTCTCGTGATGACGATCTGCGTCGGAAACTACATTTATAAGTTCATCATGGCGTTGATACTTACACCCGTGATCTATCTTGTGCATGGATGGATAGAAAGATACCTGGGCCACCCGATGGCGGCAGAAATGAAAAAAGCTGCGATGGGGGACGAGTGAGGTTGATAAGTTGATAAGTTGATAAGTTAAAAAGTTAATAAGTTAACAAGTTAATAAGTGCATCAGGTTGCCTCCTATACTTGCCAACCTTTAAACCCTTAAACCTTTAAACCCTTCAACATTCCAACAACAATCTTATCAATAGGCAGCGTCACACTATCTTCTGAAAAATTATCCCAATCAATAAAGCGAAAGGTCTCTATTTCATTTTTCTGCCGGTAGATTTCCAACTGTTGCTCATCAAAATCAAAAACCTTGTCCCGCAGGGGCACTTTTATTTCTTCCAGTGCTTTCGCATAGTAGTAGATGGAAATAATCTGGTGATCGGGGTTGAAAGCCGATAGCTGGAAAAAATCGGTTGTATAAATATGATCGCCGACCTCAACCCGCAGGTTCATTTCCTCGATGAATTCACGTTGCAGACAATCCCTTGTTCCTTCTCCGAACTCCAGCCCTCCACCGGGAAACTTGGTATAGTATCCTCCCCGGATGTATTCATCGCTGACAAGCACCTGTTTATTTTCATTGATCAAAATTCCATAAACGCGAAGATTGAACCTGTTCATCCTGTATTAAATGATTTTTTTACGTAAAAAGAGCAGCCCGATCCCCAGGGCAATGATAAGCGAAAGAAATACGACGATATAAAAGGCTGATGGCGAGTGTTCGAACCCGCTGGGAACGTTCATTCCAAAGATACTGGCGATCAACACGGGAAATGTAAGCACGATGGTGATTACCGCCAGGCGTTTGAGCACCTGGTTCTGGTTATTGGCGATGATGCTGGCAAATGCGTCAAGGGTGCTGCTTAAGATGTTTGTATAAATGTTTGCCATTTCCAGGGCCTGCGAATTATCGACGATAAGGTCTTCCAGGAACTCTTTGTCCTCGTCATTTAATGCAAGAAAATTGGTCCTTTCGAGCTTCATCATCAGCATTTCGTTTGAGCGAAGCGCTGTAACAAAATATACCAGGCTTTTTTGTATGCGCATCAGTTGCAGCAACTGCTCATTTTGGCTCGCCACATATAGTTTTTGCTCGATGACATTCCTGCGCTGGTTGATCTCTTTCAGGTATTCCATGAAATTCTGAACGATCTTTTCAAATATTTTCAGCACCATCATGTTCTTTTTGTCAGGATGACGGTTTTGAAAAGTGCTCAAAAATTTTTTAATAGCTGGGTTTTCGAACGAATTGACCGTGACGATCTGGTTATGCGTGAGAATAATACAAATCGGAATGGTGATATAATAGGCATCGCTTTCGTTAAATGAATTGTTTTCTGTCGGGGTTTTGATCACGATCAGCCGAACATTGTCTTCCTCCTCGAAACGGCTTCTTTCGTCTATATCCAGAGAGTCCGTGAGAAAGTCGATGGGTATTTCCAGCTCTGTCGACAACCCGGAAAACTCTTCCTGCTTTAGCGGAGGCAGCACATTTACCCAGCTGCCATTTTCCGGCTTATCAATAGCTACCGTTTTGAAATCAATATTTTTAAAATACTGGATCATAGTTGTAAAGGTAAGGGGGATGAAGGAGAGTTGATGCTGGATGCTTGATGCTGGATACTGGATGCTGGATGGCATGCTGTATATTAATGAGCATCGGGTTTCGTAGTGGATAGTCTTAACCCGATAGCTATCGGGTCGGTAGTCGAGAGTCAATAGTACGGAGACGCTACAGGGATGTTGGATGTCGTCATTTCGAGCGGAGCGACGCAAATGGACGCCGCTATCACTCCCTCTCCTTTGGAGAGGGAGCCGGAGGGAGAGGCCGCTACTTCGGAAAGAAATACATTAGTTCAGAAGTATCCCGTATCAGTACTAATTTTTCCAACCGCGTCTTAAATGTATTTGACAACTTCAAAGCGTTCACGAAATCTGAAGCAAGATAAGTTCTGCATAAATTGGAAGTGTCAAACTTCATCCTGATCAGCGATCCCCTGGCAACAAACGTCCCCTGTAAATAATCGCACCCTGTAAATATCGTCAGTTGCCCTTCGGTACTGAAGTGCAGGTAAGGTTTTCCTTTTTTAAAGTCATGCAGCGTCACAGCCTGGTCCTTTATCTCGGACAATACCCAGTTACTCGAAGTCAGGATCTCTACGGATTCGTAAGGTCCTTTGGCCATGTAACAGGACAAAGGGAGAAAAAAGGAGCTAACAAAAAGGAACTTAATCAACCGGCTTATTTCCGAGGCTTCTTTTTTGATTTTTTTTTGCATCACATAATTTTTTATCGCCTCATTGCCTCTCGGGTTTGCCCTGGTAGGTAAATAGCTTTAGTTTCTTAATATAATCGGAAGGAGTATTGCCTGTAAATTTTTTAAACGCTGTTGTAAATGTGTTCCTGTTGTTGAACCCGCATTTGCCAGCTAATTCTTTCAGGCTAAAAGACCAAGTTGTTTTATCTCTCATTATGCTCTGGCAGTATTCTATCCTGTACTTGTTGAGAAAATCGCTGAAGTTTATTTTCATTATGTTGTTGAGAAAAGAGGAAAGCAGGTAGGAAGGGATTTGCATATCAGTTGCCATGTCATTAATACTATACCGGGGTCTCAGGTAAGGCTTTTGCTGATCCATAAGTCCCTCCAGCCTGACCTTCAAAAACTTTACTTCGTATCCCCTTAGCTGCTCTCCAACACTCTTTTTCTTTTTGTGGGGACTCAGGAATTCCCAGATAACGGAGAATAAATTTTTTTTTTTAGTCATAGAGACAGTGTTTGTTGACGGTTCCATGGAAAATTTATCTACGTGTTGCCGGCTGCACGTAATACCGAATACAAGATCAAAGACATTCATCGAAGATGGAGCAACCTGGTGTGAGAATAGCTGAATTCAGCTGTATTAGCAATTGAATAAAATTACTATTCGCATTTCTCCGTATCAATAATTAACGTGTAGGTTTTGCCCGCTTTTATAATTGGGGGCGGCGTGAATTTATAAAAACCGCGGTTGTGATTTTTTGTGCAGCAAACAATGGTAAGTGATCGCAAAAGATAATCGGACAGCAACGTTTTTGCTTCTTAATCGTGCGAGAGACCAATAAGCAGTTTTATTCTAAGTTCATTGTCATAGATAAACTGGTTTAGTATCTGGGGTGCCCTTTTGATGGTCTTCTGTTCTGGTTCTTGTAATTCTTCCATCTCTACTGCTACGTTTTCCTGGCGGAGTTTCCCCTTTGCTGCGAGCCTGACTAAAAGCATCAGTGGGATGTTACCCTGGTCATGTCGCTGCGACCAGTTCAACGCTTCGAGGTAGTTTCCGCTATGATAATAATACAATGCAAACCCGAGATTGCAATACCAGGTCGTGATCGGGTTGAGATACATTGTCTT
This sequence comes from Chitinophagaceae bacterium, assembly GCA_035694045.1. Lineage (GTDB taxonomy): Bacteria > Bacteroidota > Bacteroidia > Chitinophagales > Chitinophagaceae > VBAT01. Next base: position 1,047 of record DASSFT010000054.1, on the reverse strand, counting down.
TAACAACAATTGGAATCCGTGTAGATAATTACCCAGGCAGATCATCAGGAATCCCATACTACCGGTAACACTCGGAGCTATGGGATTAATGTCCAGGCATCTTTCTATGGATTCCCGGCAATCCTGTTTCTTGCCGGTAAGAAAATGAGTCCAGGCCAGCGCCTTGTGGGCATATTGACAATTCTGGTCAAGCCACATGGACCGTTCTGCATACATCTTACCTTTTTCAAGATCTGCCGGTGACGACTCGTACCGGATACAATAATTATGTAGGTATACTTTTGACAGTAAAGCCCAAATAAGAGCATTATCCGGGTCGATGGCAAGCGCATTTTCAAGTGCCAGTCGCGCCTGCTCCAGGGTATCACTATCATATTTTTCCCGGAAACTATAATAGAGGTATACCGCTTCGTAAACGCCCAACACTTTTTTCTTCCGCAGGCTGGCGTTTTGAATAATATTTTTTGTGACGATACCGTCGGTGTCAGCCAGCTTATTGGCCAGGTGCTCAATTATCTGGTCCTGGATGGTATAAAGCATACCGGCATTGAAATGGCGTTGGTATGTATGTGTCCATAACAGGGTTCCTGTGTCAGCAACTATCAACTCCACGTTCACCTGTACCCTGTTTTCGGCAAAGCGCACGCTTCCCGTCAACATATAATCGAAATCTTCTTCTTTATGATTCTCGGGGATTTCTTTCTGGGCCAGAAACCTTAGAGACGGATAACAGGGGATGATGCTCAGATGCTGGAATTTGGCCAGGTCGACGCAAATTTGTTCACCCATGCCTTCTACAAAAAAATCCTTGGAATTATCGATACTGAGATTGCGTAGTGGAAAGACTGCGATCGTGGCTTTGCGTTGGATGATAGAGGGATCGCTTTGGATACTCCTGAGCACCTGCTCACCGTTGATGCTGCCATTGCGGTGCTTAAAGAGAGGGACATAACCTCCTTTGGGCATTTCGATAAGGATCTGGTCTGCCGATCCCTCGCCTTCATAATATTCATGAAGCATGCGGCGGAGCCTTCCAGCATGGATACG
>DASSFT010000053.1:0-7713 GCA_035694045.1 Chitinophagaceae bacterium | reverse complement strand
GGTTGAAGTTGGACCCTGGTTCTGAACTTGTCATGAACCCGGGAAGGAGGGCTCCTTTTGGAGCCTTCTGTTTTTATCTTTGTTTCATGAAAGATAATTTTTCCAGGCAGGCGGATCTTTATGCGAAGTATCGCCCTCGCTATCCACAGGAACTATTTGATTTTGTATTGCAACAGGCCAAAAACAGGCAGTCGGCCTGGGATTGTGCAACCGGGAACGGGCAAAGCGCAAAAGTGCTGGCTGATTATTTTGAAAAAGTATTTGCAACCGATATCAGCAGCAAACAGATTGACTATGCCGAACCGGCATCTAATATTTATTATTCCGTTCAACCGGCGGATAAAACGGATTTTGATAATGACAGTTTCGATCTTGTCACCGTATCGCAGGCATTGCACTGGTTTGCCAATGATGAATTTTATGCAGAAGTAAAACGGGTTTCCAGGCCTTCGTCTGTTTTTGCTGCCTGGTCCTATTCGTTGCTGAATATTTCCCCTTCCATCGACAAACTAATCGGCGTTTATTACCGAGATGTTATCGGCCCCTATTGGGATGCCGAACGAAAATATGTCGATGAAGAATATAAAACCATTCCGTTCCCATTCAGGGAGATTCGTTCGCCCCGATTCGAGATGATTTATTACTGGACGATTGAAGAGCTGACCGGATACTTTAGAACCTGGTCGGCCTTTCAAAAATTCACTGCTGCCAACAACCACGATCCTGTTCCTGATATTATAGAACAGATCAGGCCTCACTGGGATGATGAAAGGATGAAGATAAGTTTCCCACTTCATGTTAAAATAGGGTTTATTGAAAAGTAGTGATCGTTTAAGACATTTAATGGTTTAAAGGTTTAAGTCGTTTAATGGTTTAAATAGTCATAGGAAGTTTCAAGTTCTCACGCAACCTTTCAACCTTTCAACCATTAAACCTTTCAACCTTTGTACTACATTTGCAGCCACGATTAAAAGTACAGTAATGAAATCGACCCCATTTACCCAAAAACATATTGCACTGGGCGCGAAGATGGCAGAATTTGCCGGGTATAATATGCCCATCAGCTATAGTGGTATCAACGATGAGCATGCCGCCGTTCGTAAAAACGCGGGTGTGTTCGATGTGAGCCATATGGGTGAATTCATGATTAAGGGTGAACATGCGTTGGACCTTATTCAACGGGTGACAAGTAATGATGCCTCCAAGTTAAAAGCAGGACAGGCCCAGTACAGTTGCCTACCCAACGATACAGGAGGCATTGTGGATGACCTGCTGGTGTATTGCATTGAAGAAAACAAAGTGTACATGCTTGTCGTCAATGCTTCCAATATTGAAAAGGACTGGAAATGGATCAGCAAACACAACCTGAAGAATGCAGAGATGCATAATATTTCCGATAAGACCGGGCTGTTGGCCATACAGGGACCCAATGCGACAAAGATCCTGCAGCCGCTGACAGATATGGATATTCTTAATTTGAAGTATTACACTTTTGTAAAAGGAAAATTTGCCGGGGTCGACAACGTGGTGGTTAGTGCAACAGGATATACCGGCGCAGGTGGCGTGGAGATCTATTTTGAAGATAAAAATGACAATGCCGACAAAATCTGGGATGCCATATTTGCCGCCGGATCACCAAAAGGATTGAAGCCTGTTGGACTGGGAGCAAGAGATACACTAAGGCTGGAAATGGGTTTTTGCCTGTATGGAAACGATATTGATGATACTACATCGCCGCTGGAAGCAGGGCTGGGCTGGATCACCAAGTTTACCAAGGAGTTTACATCAAGAGATATTTTGGAAGAACAAAAAAGAGAAGGTGTAGGCCGGAAGCTGGTAGGGTTTGAAATGATCGAAAAAGGCATTCCCCGCCACGGCTACGAAATAAAGGACCAGTTGGGAGAGCCTATCGGCGTTGTTACTTCGGGAACGCAATCACCGAGCCTCGGTAAAGCTATCGGTATGGGATATGTACGAACAGCTTTTGCGGGAATCGGCACGGATATATACATTAAGGTCCGTGATAAATTACTACAGGCGCGGGTCGCGAAGATTCCTTTTAATTAAGAGGGGTTCAATAATGGTAGAATTTTTGCTATTATCGTGGCAAATCCGCTACCATGAACATGACCACAACTATCGAAATGCCGAACATTCACCTCACCACATTTATTGCCGCTCCCGTTGAACGGGTATTCGACCTCAGCCGCAATATTGATCTGCACAAAGAATCCATGACAAAGCATAAGGAAGAAGCGGTGGCAGGAACCCGGTTTGGATTGATTGAAAAAGATGAGACTGTAACCTGGAAGGCAAAACATTTATTTAAAACAAGAATACTTCGCACCAAGATCACCGAGATGGTAAAACCGATGATCTTTATAGATGAGCAGGCGAAAGGAGATTTTAAAATGTTGAAGCATGAGCATCATTTCAAACCCTGCGAAAACGGCACGATCATGATTGACGTTATTCATTTTGAAACGCCATACGGCGCCATGGGCAGGTGGTTCAATGCCCTGTATCTCACCAGGTATATAAAAAAACTGATCGAGCAACGCAACCAGACGATCAAGGAATTCGCCGAGACAGACAAGTGGAAAAAACTGCTCGATAAATAATAGGCGATTCCCCTTGAATGGAACGCTGATTGTGCGGATAATCATGATATCTTAAGATTATCTTATCTATCATAATAATCTGCGTTCTTACTTATTTTCATCATTATCCTCCATTCCTTTATTTTTGCGGCTTAAGCATGAGCAATAAGCCGAATTTACACACGTGCCTTTCCCCCGCCCTTTTACATTTGTACGATGTCAGCAACAGTGTTGTTGTAGTAATAGATGTGCTCAGGGCCACTTCTACTATTGTTACCGCGTTATACAATGGAGCCAGGTGTGTGATCCCTGTTGACGATGTATCCCGTTGCATGGAAATCGGAAGGCAAATGCAGGCAGTGACAGCGGGTGAACGGGATGGAAAGATTGCCGAGGGATTAGAGTATGGCAATTCGCCATTTGAGTATCCCAAAGAGTTTATAGAAGGAAAAACACTTGTGCTCACCACAACGAATGGCACAAGATTACTGCAGATGGCATTGGATAAGGGTGCCAGGGAAATTGTGATCGGGTCATTCGCAAATCTTTCCGCAGTTTGTGATCACCTGGTGGAAATGAATAAAGACGTAATGCTTGCTTGTGCAGCATGGAAAGACCGTGTAAATATGGAAGATACCCTGTTTGCAGGCGCCGTGATAAGCCGGGTCAGGGAACATTTTACGATCAATTGCGATTCTTCGCACCTGGCTGAAAAAATGTACGAGAAAGGAAAGAAGGATCTTTTTGACTTCATGAAAAAAAATGATGCGTCTCACTACCATCGCCTGATGGGATTTGATTTGGAAAAAGATATCAGGTATTGCCTGAGTGCAGATGAGGCCAATGTGTTGCCTTTGTACAAGGATGGGAAACTTGTTTTGAAATAACGGGTTTCTTTGATCCGCGCGAACTGCAACCTCCTCCACGAACACGTCACTACGAAGTGACGAATGTTTAATTGAAGTAAATATTCATTGCCGAAGCAATCTTTGGGTGTTTATTTCGCGTGAACAGCAACCACCCCCACGAACTCCGTCACTGCGAGGCAACAAAAGACCAATTGAAATTGGTAGCCGTTGCCGACGCAGTCTAAAAGAAGCTGCAGTTTCCATTTGAGCCAGATTGCGTCGGCAATGAGTATACATTCTCATTTAGCATCTTGTGCCTCGCAATGACGTGTTCACGATAGAGGTGGTTGTCTTACTGCACTGAATACCCGATATACAAAATCGTAGGGGCCCGCACCTCGCAGAGTGTACCGTCTTTGCGAGAGATGCAATTATTGGGTGTGCAATCTGCGCGAAAAACAACCTCCACACAAACCCGTCACTGCGAGGCGACAGAAGATGAACTGAAATAGATAGCCGTTGCCGACGTAGTCTAAAAAAAGATTCAATTGAACCAAATCAAATCGTTTTGAAAAAAAGATGTTTAAACTGCAATACGGGGGAGGAGTTTATTGCGACGCGAAGCGAAAAACCTTACAAGATAAATCTTTTTTTTCTCACTGTTATGGGGTAAAAATTATTTTTTATTTATCGCTTTTTTGCAGGAAATACAACTCATATTCCTTTAGTTTTGCCGATTGCTCTTGACTGTCGTTAGTCGTTAGTCCGGAGCCTGCCTTGCTGGCAGGCAGGTCGCTAATCAGGGTCTGATTAACGAAAATTTCTCCCGACTTTACGCTCCCGGCAATAAAATTCAACGAATGGCCTTACCCCATCTTTTGAAATACGTTTATACCCATGGAACTGATGAAGTGATCCGCCGCGGAAAAAAAATTCACGCGATCGGGTTTGTGGAACTGGTGGAATATGACGACCTCTTTGGTTCTGCAATATTTCGTGTAAAAGACGATAGCTATTCTACTTTTTACAAAGTTTATATCCAGAAGTTCAAAGACCCACGTGGCCTCTCCCTTCGCTGTAGCTGCCCCTATAATCTCGGAGATATCTGCCGTCATGAATCTGCTTCTCTATTTCAATTGCAGGAAATGATTGACCGGGGTCATTTGCAGACCGAAGATATTAAATATGACCAACGACATACAGTAGCGAAGATGAAAAGCATCGAGCTAAAGACACTGCGCCTGCTTTCCTCTCCCGACGCTTTTATAGAAGCAGAAAAATACTTAAGAGCACAAAGAGCGAATATCGAGTTCGCGGAAAATGAAACGGTGAGGGCTTCACTGGTCCTGGAAGGGGAAACCTATCATGTTCTGATCAGGAAAAATGAAGAAAGAAATTTTGATACAAGCTGCGAATACGAAGATCCGGATCATGTTCTGTGTTTGCCCAAAGTGATTGTGTTCCTGCAGTTGCTGAACAGTTATGGCGCCAATTATTTTGATAGTATCCGCAACTGGGATAAGGAAAAAAATAAATTGCTGGAAGCCTACGGTTACTCGCTAAGTGATGACCTGAAAGGAAAATTTGAATTTGCATACAAGGAAGGGAAACCTTTTTTGCGTGTATTGGACAGCAGCATTAAAAGAATAGCCGCCCCGGTTGCCAATACATATGTAAAACCAGTGCTGATCCCACAAAGCAAAACAGAAGAACAACCGGAGATAGCTGAAGAAGAGACCACAAAGCCTTCCCAGAAACTGGGTATTGTTTTTAATTTCACAAGGAAGAATTACCCGCAATTCACAATAGATGTTATACAAGGCGAAGTGAACGATAATGGCGATGCTTTTGTAGGCAAAGCGGAAAAGCTGGACATCAGCCGCTATGTGGAAACGGATAAATTGTCAGAGGAAGACAGGCAGTTGCTTACATCCCTGCGCAAACTACAGGAGTCCGAGATCAATAAATACATCAGCCGCAATTCCCCGTTCTCCGGCATTTGGGAAAATATCATTCAGCAAGAGGAAGACGATCTGCCAGGGGAAACCAAGGAATTGATGGCGGAATACCTCCTTCCGAAACTGAAAAAACTTTTTATAGAATCAAACGAAGGCCGCTTCGCCTTCCTGCTTCCTCCTGGTAAAGCGTTCAAGACATCTAACCTGGAACCTTTGCAATTGTCGGCTGAAGAAGCAAAGCCACATTTCATTATCAAAAAGAACTCTCATTATAACATCCTTTGCCGGGTCAGGGTAGGTAGCATGGAGTATGACCTTAGTGAAAATGAAAGCCCGGGACCTTTATTCTTTTTATACAATCATCAATTGCATTTGTGGAAAAACAATGAAGTGATCCACCTGGTAGAGCGGTTTTTGGAAACCGGCAAGATGACCGTTGAAGCCGGGGAATGGAGTAAAACACTTCACCAGTTCATTTTACCGTTGACCAAGGAATATAAAGTTGATTTTGATCGTTCACTGGTGCAGGAGATCAAGTCGGGTGAACCAGAGGTTAAATTGTTTTTGATTGAAAAAGGCGACTATCTCGTTTTCCAGCCGGCATTTTCTTACAAGGGATATGAAACAAGGGCAAAAGACAGAGATGAGATCGTGGTGCCGCAAAACGATAAGGTCCTCATTGTGCATCGCAACCGGGAGGCAGAAAAAGCTTTTACAGACCAGCTGCAGAATCTTCATTCCAATTTTATTGTCAATGATGAATCCGGCTCGCTGGCATTGAAGGGAACGGATGTATTGAAGAACAATTGGTTCTTTTTGTTCGTAGATGCCATGAAGGACATGAAGACACCGGTATTCGGGTTTGAGGCATTGAAGAATTTCCGTTTTAATACGGCCAAACCGCAGACAAAAATATTTATCAGCAGCAATACCGATTGGTTTGATGCAAAGATCGACATCGTATTTGGCGAACAGAAAGTCAGCGTGGCGGAAGTAAAAAGGGCCCTGGCCAACAAGCAGCAATTTGTGCAGCTGAATGATGGTACGTTGGGTATTCTCCCGGAAGAATGGCTAAAGAAATACTCCTTGCTGTTCCGCGTGGGTGAAGGCAGCAGCAACAACCTTAAGTTATCACGCTATCATCTCAGTGTAGTGGATGAATTGTATGAGAACAGGGATGAAGAAGAGTTGACGATCCAGTTGGAAGAGAAATACCAGAATCTCCGGAATTTTAACCAGATAAAAGAGATTGAACCTCCTTATAACCTGAAAATGATCCTTCGTCCTTACCAGGTGGCGGGATACCAGTGGTTGAATTACCTGAGAGAGATCAAATGGGGCGGTATTCTGGCAGATGATATGGGTTTGGGTAAAACGGTACAGGCGCTTTCTTTTCTCGAATACTATCTATCAACCTATCAAAAGCTAAAAGCATTGGTTGTTTGCCCTACCACGCTTATTTATAACTGGGAAAACGAGATAAAGAAATTTACTCCCAAACTGAGCTATCGTATCCATCATGGCCCGGCAAGGACAAGAACCCGCGAAGAATTGGTTGATCATAATATCACTATTACTACCTATGGTACCCTGAGAAGTGATATTAAATTATTGATGAGCGTGGAGTTTGACTATGTGGTCCTGGATGAATCGCAGGCTATTAAAAATCCTGCGAGCAAGGTGACAAAGGCAGCCTGTTTATTAAATGCAAGGCATCGTCTCTGCATGAGTGGTACGCCGCTTCAGAACAACACCTTTGATGTGTTTGCGCAAATGAATTTCCTGAATCCAGGGATGTTGGGTACCATGGAATTCTTCCGCCAGGAATTTGCGATACCTATTGATAAATTCGGCGAGGCAGACAGGAAAGATCATCTTCGTAAAATTTTATATCCCTTTATTCTGCGCCGGACAAAGGAACAGGTAGCCAAGGACCTGCCGGAAAAACAGGAAATGATATTGTGGTGCGAAATGGAAGATGAGCAGCGAAGGATCTATGAAGCTTACCGAAATGATTTCCGTGATAAGATCCTGGGGACAATACAGGAACAGGGGATCCAGCGTTCGCAACTCACCATCCTGCAAGGGTTGATGAAGCTTCGGCAGATCTGTGATTCACCGGCTATATTGAATGAGGAGGAAAAATTTGAAAATCATTCTATCAAACTCGAAGAACTTGCCAGAGAGATCGTTGAAAATATCGGCGACCATAAAGCACTAGTCTTCTCCCAGTTTCTCGGGATGCTTGCGTTGATAAGGGCGAAACTGGAAGAGTTGGGCGTGAAGTATGAATATTTCGATGGAAGC
>DASSFT010000052.1:0-3702 GCA_035694045.1 Chitinophagaceae bacterium | reverse complement strand
AGCTGAGTTCCTGGCTGAATAAAACAGGAATGGACCGGGAATAGGAATAATTACCAAACTCATCGATGATTTTAATCCGGTAGTATAAAACCCCGGTTTTACCTGGCGTTATATCCGCGAAGCTATACGAACGGTTTTGGGCGGTGGCCCCGGGACTTGATACCTGCCCAAGCAGGGTAAACTGATCATTGGCAAAAGCTTCATTCCCTTTTGCCACTTCAATCTCGTAGCGAACTATATTGATCTCTGAAGCTATGGTCCAGGCAAGATCAGTGGTAGCATTGGACGATTTGATCGCTGAAAAGCTTAGAATATTAGCGGGGAGATAGCTTTGCTTATCAGGGCCGCCGCTGTTTAGCCTGAACTCAGAAAGATCTTTTACTTTAAATTCTGCATAGTATCCTTTTTCATATGGTACTATTTTCACTTTTCGGTTTTCAATAAATAACCACCGGCCATTGATATTATCTGAAATGTTCTCATTTTCTTCCCCTAAACTATCTGTGCTGTATTTTGAAACCCCAAAACGGTAAGCATCTTCTGGCTTGCTGCATTTTATACAGTTCCCGGCAAACAATAGGGAATCGGCTTCCCTGTCCAGGTAGTATAAACGGATGCCGATCGAGTCAGCAGGGTTCCTGTTTTCCGCGGTAATAATGAAACTTCTGTTCAGATAGTACTGGCCATGGAAATCAGCCGCAGGCATTGGCGGATTGATATAAGTTTTTAATACAGTGGTGCCCAGGTTTTGCCCATAAGGATTTATCGAAGCAATGATCTTTTGATCCTGTAAAAATTCAGTCCAGTTATTGCCACCTGTAATAGATCGGGAAAGAGAAACACCTGCCAGTGTTGTGTCATAGATCGGGTTTTTCAAATCATAAATATGGAAATCATCTATCGCGGCTCCCTCGTAGTTGACGAAACGGCTGGCATTGAAGAGAAACCTGAATTGTATCCTGGGCTGATTAACAGGGAGGAACTGGCTAGCTACGTGCCAGCGATAGTAGTTTCTTGCATTCCAGAGGCTGGGCCAGTTATACCGGAGTCCTCCTTGTAACGGAAAGGAAGTCCAGTTAATACCATCCGTTGAATACTGTGCCCGCATATAATCGCAAAAGTTAGCACTGATACAACTATCGAGGTTCAATGCCAGGCTTATACTAATAACAGGATTTTGGAGCGCACTGTAATCAATACAGGGAGAATAGAGATAAGATAGCTCATCACTATTATACCTGCCATCCAAATTGGTCTTCCATGCGCTACTGCCACTCGCTGCTTGTTTTATAATGGGTGACGAGGGATGACCATATTCCCAGGATGAGTTGATACCTTCTGTATAAAAGAAACCATTAGACGCTTCGAAATTTTCCAGGTAGGGAAATGTATTGATCAATGGCTGGTTCCGCAACGTAATTTTTTTCACGTTGTTGCCTGAATAAGGATCACTTGCATAACTTATCCAGGCTTCTATGGTATGAAAACCGTTTGTGGCAAGATTTGCTGTTGCCGCAAAAGTATAAGGCAATGAAGTATTGGCCGGAATGGAGGCAATGGTTTCAGTTACAGTACTGCCATTGTCGATCTTATAGTGAACCGGTACATTGACAGCTGCATTTTTGGAGTTATTTTTTACTGTTATCCTTAAAGGGATACTGCCAATATTGCAACTTTTGAGATTGATCGAATCAATGCTTACAAGGGCCAGGTCATTTGAAGCATTGTAAAGTGTAATATCATCAAATAGATATTTGTAATATCCGGACGTGTGGGATAGCCGGACCTGGAAAGCGGATGAAAAATTTTGGCCTGAAGATGCCAGGATATCCGCCAATTCAATTGCCTCCACCCTTTTATTAATAAATGCGCCCGTTGTGGAATTGAAAAGCATCACAGGTATCCAGGGAGATGTATCATTTCCCCTTATAAAAATTTTAGACGTATCCGGGCAGTTGGTACACGGGGATGCCAGCAATGAACTATAAGTAAAGCTGAGTCCAACATCATTTATTGTCACATCATACCCGGAAAGATTATAGGTAGCAATAATTGCATCGTCGGTAAAATTGGTACCGCCGGGAAAAGGAAGATCAAACTTTAAAGACCTTCCACTGGTATCTGAAAGTTCATTGGTAGGGAATCGTATTCTACCAGCCGGACTGTTTTTTTGATAATCAAACCTGTCGATTCCTCTCAATCCAATAAATGAATGGCTGTATATCGTATCAACTGCCTGTTCAAATTTTTCAATGAAAGGTGTAGCAACACTTACCGGCTGGTTGTCGAGGCTGCGAATGATATATCTCAATGTATCATTTTTCGCATCAGGATCAGGAGCGCTGTTTTTTACAGCTACCAACACGATATATTCTCCTGGTTGTGAAAGATCGTAAACCCCGGAAGAAGTGTAGGTGTAGCTGGCTCCTGCCGCAATGGTGACATTGACGTTTTCGGTAGCCCAATTGCTGCCATTAACAGAATGACTGACCGTAAAATTGATGGCCGGCTGGTTATCCAGGTTTTTAATCTGTATAACTATATGCTGGTTAGCGCTCAATTGAGAGGATGTAAAGTTTCGGCCGGTTAATGGTGCCATCAATGTGTCGGCTTTCAAATTATAGTCAAAAAATGCGTCGCTGCAATTTCCGCTATCTGGTTTCCTGGATAAAGCATAAGCTCTTCTTCCCGGTAAATTATTAATAACAGATCGTACAGTAACCCAGTAGGTGGAATCCACCGAAAGATTCCTTATAACATAACTTAATGATGAAGTAGTGTCGACAGTTACCATTTCACCGTTTGCTACACGCATTATTTCATAGTGATCCACACCGGTCACTGCATTCCATTGGAGGGAAATATGACCGGGACATTGATTAGCAGCTAAACTGATAACTGGTACACCCACAATGGTAAATTTTCCGGAAATAGTTGTTTGAAGATCAGAATTGCGTGTAAGTTTTAATAAAGCGTTTGTTGTAGTAACGTTGGGTAGCTGCCAATCAAACTTTCTCTTATCAGCCCCGATTGTGTTATCGATCATCTGCCAGCTTGCGCCGTTGTTGTCGGAAAATTCCAATGTAAACGTTGAATTCCCGGTTCCCCAGGAATCCCACTGTATCGTGATGTTTTCATTGGGGACCAAGGCCTCATTTCCGAAAGGGAAGGTCAGCATTATTTTATTGGGCAATATATCATAGGTCACATAAAATTGCTGTTGCTCGTTTTGGCCTATTTCCGTTCCTTTCACATTAACGATATAATTACCCGCCTGCGGAAAATCAATCACAACCTGTTCAACATTGTTCACATGATCTTCGCCCCTGGTAGCGGGGTTTGCTACATTGGCGGCAGTTGTATCCAATCTATAAGGCAGGTTAAGCGTACCTGTTGGGCCTGTAACAGTAATGTCCAGGTCATTAACAAGGGATTTGCTGCTCAGTATGTTTGCTGCAGGGTCGGGCCAGTACAACATTAGTTTTAATTGAGCCGCCCCTTCAGGAACAGTAAAGCTTCTTGTTTTTACACCCATATGAGCAACAGAATCCAAAAAATACTGGCTATTATCTATTGCTTTGACTGCCCTGTATAAATTCATTTGTCCAAATCCATAACTGAAATCCGGGCCCTGGTTGCCGGCATCAGTAGCTGTGTTGCATAGAATGGCTTTCATCAACGCGGCCTCAGGATTTTGTTCAT
>DASSFT010000051.1:0-3915 GCA_035694045.1 Chitinophagaceae bacterium | reverse complement strand
CTGCGGAACTTCAAAACGGCGTAAATGCCGTTTACTCGAGCCTTCGCTCGGCACAAGTCATGGGAAGGGAATGGTTCTTTACTCACGATATGCGAGGCGGAGAAACTGCTGCAGGGGGAGTGCAATTAGAACTGCCTCGTGCTGAATTGCTGACACAACCAACTCCTTCTACGGTAAATACAGTAATGACTGATCTTTGGGGAGGATCATATAGAATGATCAACAGGGCTAATTTGGTTTTATCCAAAGCGCCCGGTGTAACAGATAACACAGCGCTTAGGGACAGAATTGTTGGAGAAGCTAAATTTTTAAGGGCTTGGGCTTATTTTGAATTAGTTTCCCAATGGGGAGATGTTCCTATGTATACCGCACCTGTTACTTCTTCAACTGGTTTTAAAGGCAAGGAGCCTTCAGCCAATATCTATACCTTAATTATTGCAGATCTGACAGATGCCACAGCTAAATTGCCTAATTCTTACACTGGCAGTGACCTGGGTAGGGCAACTAAATACGCGGCTTATGCATTATTAGGAAGGGTGCAGATGCAAAAAGGCGATTATGCTGCTGCCAAAACAGCCTTGCTGCAGGTTTATGGCAAGTTTACCCTGGCTCCTAACTTTTTATGGAATTTTGATGGAGACCTCAATGATGGCGCGGGTACCACGGCAAACGGTCATGAATTTAATTCAGAATCTGTATTTGAAGCTGCCTTCTTCGATAAAGGGGATAATAATTTCAACTGGGCATATAATGGTGAAGGTTCCAGCAACCCGGTATCAACCGTGCGTCCCCAGGAGTACGGCATTGTATGGGGCAACGTAATTCCTTCTAACAGGATTTTAAATGAATTTGAAGCCGGGGATCCAAGATATAAATTCACTTTCTGGGAAGAAGGAGATCACATTTTGACCAAGGCCGGCACACAAACTGGTGTAGTGATGACCGCGGCGGATATGAACGTGGCAGCAAGTACCAGAGGTGCAGTAACCATTAAAAGAGTTTACAGGAAATACTCTGATTTGGATTGGCTGAAATCAGGTTTCCATCCCGGTGGTTTCAACCAGCGTGTTATCCGCTATGCAGAGGTCCTGTTGATGTTGGCTGAGTGTGAAGCTGAAGTTGGTACACCCGCTCTGGCTGCATCATATATTAATGAAGTTCGGGCAAGACCTGGCGTTAATATGCCCCCTGTAGCGCCCGCTACAAAAAATGATGCCTTGAGGGCAGTGATGCATGAAAAAGCTGTTGAATTAGCCGGTGAAGAAATAGCAAGCATTGATATCTTACGTTGGAGGAAGAAGGGTTATTTCCCTTCTATTATGACGGATCCGAAACCAGGACAGATCGATTTGTTTCCAATTCCAAATGCGGAGACTTCGACCAATCCTTTACTACATTAAGTTCTCAGGTGTTTCGTGCCGTAAAAAGAATGAAGCCATTGCAACTGTAATGGCTTTTTACTTACTAATTTGGTACCTGCCCTATTGAGACGCATAGTTTGACTGAAAACCTTTCTTACATGTGTAAATGATAGATAATGTTTTCTAAATCTTTTGCAATACACATTTGTCTTTTTGTTTTTGCGATAGCAAACATGGGTTGTCGCCACAAGAAGGAAGGTTTGTTTTCAAAATTGAACTCGTCAGAATCGGGTATTCATTTCAGCAATGACATTCACGATACCGATTCAACTAATTCGCTCATCAACGAATTTGGATACATGGGTGGTGGCGTTGGCATTGGTGATTTTAATAACGATGGATTAAAAGATATTGTTTTCACAGCCAACCAGGTGAGCTGTCGCATATATATCAATAAAGGCAATAACAAATTTGAAGATTTCACCGGCAAGGCCGGGCTTACCACCAATGTATGGGCAACGGGTGTAAGTATTGTCGACATTAATAATGATGGCTATGATGATATTTACATCTGTACTTATGGAAAGAACCTGCTTCATCGCTCAAAGAATCTGTTGTTCATTAATGAGCACAATTTGACCTTTAAAGAGGAAGCGGAAAAATATGGCATCGCCGATACAGGCTATTCATCGCAAGCTGTGTTTTTTGACTATGACAGGGATGGAGATCTTGACATGTACCTTGCCAACTATCTTTTTAACAACAGCAACATGAGTGCAAATTATGTTGTGCCGAGGGACAGAAGCGGCAAGTCGCTTGCAAATGACCGGCTGTATAGAAACGATGGCGACTCTTTGCACCTGGGTCATCCTGTTTTTACAGATGTGAGCACAGCGGCAGGTATTAAAGAAGATGGTTATGGATTAGGTGTAACAGTTAGTGATTTTAATAATGATGGGTGGCCCGATATCTATGTTGCAGATGATTTTATATCGAACGATGATCTGTGGCTAAATAACAAAAACGGAACATTTACCAATTGCATTGACAAATCATTGCGGCATCAAAGTTATTCAAGTATGGGAGTGGATGCTGCCGACCTGAATAATGATGGTCTTCCTGATATTGTAGTATTAGATATGCTGCCAGAGTACAATGAGCGGAAAAAAACATCGTATTCATTCATGAATTACGACCGCTACCAGTCGGAACGTTCGCGAGGATATGAGCCGGAGTTTATGCGAAATATGCTGCAGCTAAATAACGGAAATCGATACCTGGGCGACACCTCTTTCCCATTTTTTAGTGAGATCGGGCAATTAGCAGGCATATCTCAAACTGATTGGAGCTGGAGTGTTTTGCTTGCTGACTTTAATAATGATGGATGGAAAGACATACATGTCACAAACGGGGTCGGCCGGGATTTTATCAATGCTGATTTTTTGGAATTCAGCAACCAGACATTCGATGCGATTGCGGATAAAAAAGAACGTCAAAGGACACTCAAAGAGAAATTAGCAAGCTTGAAGGCTGTAGATCTCAGCAATTATTTATTCATCAACAACCACGATTATTTCTTTGAAGATAGTTCTGGTCAAGCCGGTATTGATGAACCATCCTTGTCAAACGGTGCCGCTTATGTTGATCTTGATAATGACGGCGATCTGGATCTTGTTGTAAATAATATCAATAAAGAAGCCTTCGTTTTCATAAATAACACGATTCGAAAGACCCAACCCATACAATCTCATTTCCTGAAACTGGTCCTGAAAGGAAACGATGACAACAAACACGGTTTCGGTACCAAAGTTTGTTTGTATAGTAATGGTCAAATGCAGATGCAGGAACAAAATCCTGTAAGAGGTTATTATTCCTCTGTCGACCAGGACCTGATTTTTGGTGTTGGTGCAAGTACTAAAATTGATTCAGTGATTGCTATCTGGCCCAATGGAAAAAAGAAAATTAGGACAAATATCATTTTAGATACAACCCTCATTCTTAACCAGTCTGACGGTTCCTTGACAAACCAGGAAACGAGAGACAATTCTTCTTATTTATTTAAAGACATTACTTCATCATCTGGCATTCAATATCGTCACACAGAATATGAATTTAATGATTTTGCTTACCAGCGATTGTTACCGCAAAAATTTTCACAACTTGGTCCATTTATTACCAGCGGTGATATTAACAACGATGGTTCAATTGATTTTTTTGTAGGAGGGGCGGCGAATTTTTCGGGAAAACTATTTACCCAGAAAGGCAAACAGCTATTCAAATCAGGAAATCTTCTTGACAGTTCCGGCAAGTTTGGGGATGATATGGATTGTCTTTTATTCGATGCTGATAATGACAAAGACCTTGATTTGTTGATTACCTATGGGGATTCTCAACAACCTGAAAATTCTCCTGTCTTTGAACCCAAACTATTCGTCAACGATGGCAAAGGAAATTTCACGTTAAAAGAAAATGCAATGTCACCTGATATAAAACTGATTGCAGGAACTGTTACTGCCGGTGATTATGATGGGGACGGGGACCTTGATCTGTTTAT
>DASSFT010000050.1:0-4286 GCA_035694045.1 Chitinophagaceae bacterium | reverse complement strand
GAAGGTTGACCGTCCTGATTTCCCGCTGAACTGGGGAGCGACCGAACGGATGCCGAGGATCGCCTGGAAAACGGGTACCAGCTATGGCAGAAGAGATGCCTGGAGCATCGGTTACAACAGGAATTTTACGGTGGGTGTGTGGGTAGGTAATTTTTCCGGTGTTGGTGTGGCCGATCTTAGCGGGGCCAATGTCGCCACTCCATTGCTGTTTAAGATCTTTAATACGATCGACTATGATAGCGATGAAGAATGGTTCACCCAGCCGAAAGACTGCGATATCCGGCAGGTGTGTAGCGAAACGGGATTAATACCCACCGATCATTGCACCAATCTTACCACCGACTATTTTATTCCCCTGATCTCATCCAATCAAACCTGCAACACCTGGCAGGAAATCATGGTCAGTCCTAATGAAAAAATATCTTATTGCAAAAGCTGCGCGCCCGAGAGCGGTTATAAAAAGAAATGGTACAAGATCATGGAGCCGGATATGCAGAGCTGGTTTGAGGACAACCGGATCGCTTATACTAAAATACCTGCTCATAACCCTGATTGCGAACTGATCTTTAAGGGCAATGCACCTGCCATTACATTTCCTGTCAACGGAAGCGAGTACCTGATCAGCAGGAAATCTCCGGATCCTTTGCAATTGGTTTGCCGCACTACAAACGATGTAAGCAAGGTATACTGGTATATAAATGATAAGTTTTATAAGGCAGCCGCGGCGGGAGATAAACAATTCTTTATACCACAGGAAGGCCCGGTGAAAATCTCATGTACGGATGACAAGGGAAGGAACAGGGATATAAGGATCACTGTAAAATATGTGAACCTGTAAACTTCTTTATTTATTTTTTTGCAATAGTCTAATCTATTTTACTAATGTCACTCGCCCCGCTTTCGTCTTTAGTAAGTTCTCCTTTCCCTTTGCAACGAACGTGACTGGCTCCGCTCGCGCTTGCATTGATCTTAACGCTGCCGAAAACTTCTGCCCTGCTTGCACCCGAAACATCTACCGTGGCATTCTCGGACAGCAAATCGAAACCTTTGATCTCCGAAGATCCGCTTCCACCTGCTGAAAAGTCCTTTGTCTCTCCCCGCAACGTAATACTGCTTGCACCATTGACATCTACTTTCACAACTGGGGTTTTCAATTCCAACTGAGCATTGCTAGCCCCACTCAACTGGATCTCGATGCCGGAAGAGCCACTTAAAGCGTTCTCGCCTGTGATAGTGGAAGCACCCGAGGCTTCCAGGTATTTAAATTCAGGACCGGTAACATAGATCCTAATCCTGTCGCTCGTTGCATCGAGACTTGTATTGTTGCGCTGCCGGATATACAGAATACCATTTGACTGGTTGATCTCAATATATTCCTGGAGATTATCGTCTACCTCCACTTTTACAGAATAAGAGCTATCCTGTTTTACATACAGGCTGAGGGCGGCACTGACCGACACACCCGTAAAATTTGAAAAATCCCTGCTTTTGGTAACTACATTACCTGATCCATGAACGCGGTCAGAAATAAAATGGCAGGACGAAAAGATAATGAGGCTGAAAAAAGCAGCAAAGAAGAGACGAAGCATGTGCAATGGTTTTGTTGTTACAAATATCAAATGTTTTCTTGATCAACAAGTAAGACGATCAAAATAGTCCTGTGGTTACAGGCCAAAATACAGCCGGATAATGGGTAATCAATATTAATAACTTGTTATCGATCAACTCCGCCCTGTTGTTTACCTTCGCAGCATGGCAGAAAAAGTCCTGATCCTTGATTTTGGCTCGCAATATACCCAGCTGATTGCCCGTGCCGTAAGGGAGGCAAATGTCTATTGCGAGATCATCCCCTATCATAAAAGTTTTGAATTCGAACCCGGTTTAAAGGGTATCATCCTTTCGGGGTCTCCTTTTTCGGTAAATGAGGATAAAGCACCTGATGTCAACATCCAGGAATTCATCACCCGGGTCCCTGTGCTGGGTGTTTGCTATGGTGCCCAGTTGACAGCCAAGCGTTTCGGAGGCAGGGTGGAAAAAAGTAGCAAGAGGGAATATGGCCGTGCTGTTCTGGAAAGAAAAAAGGATGATCTTCTCTTAAAAAATGTTGCCCAGCAAAGCCAGGTATGGATGAGCCATGCTGATACTATTCTCGAGTTGCCAAAAGAATTTGAATTGCTGGCGACAACTGAAAGCATCCCTATTGCTGCATTTAAAAAGAACGGGACAGGTCATCCGCTGTACGGGGTCCAATTCCATCCTGAAGTATATCATTCTACCGAAGGCAAAAAGATCCTGCATAATTTCCTGGTGAACATTTGTGGATGCAGCCAGGATTGGACACCCGCTCATTTCATTACAGATACAGTAGCTGAACTAAAGAAAAAAATTGGTGATCGCAAAGTGATCATGGCGCTGAGCGGGGGCGTTGATTCCACCGTTGCTGCTACATTAATCCATAAAGCAGTCGGCGATCAGCTGATCGGGATATTCGTCGACAATGGAGTTCTTCGTAAAAACGAATTCAGCGAAGTGCTTACCACATACGCAAAACTGGGATTGAATGTTGAAGGAGTTGATGCCAGGAAGAGATTTTATTCCGCGCTGGCCGGCAAAACAGATCCTGAAGCAAAAAGAAAAGCTATCGGCAGTTTATTTATAGATGTTTTCCAGGAACATGCCCAAAAAATTGAAGGCATTGGCCTCCTGGGCCAGGGTACCATCTACCCGGATGTAATCGAAAGTCTATCGGTGCATGGACCTTCTGTCACTATTAAATCGCATCACAATGTTGGCGGATTACCCGACCATCTTCATCTTGAGCTGGTGGAACCTTTGCGGTCGTTGTTCAAAGATGAAGTCAGAAAAGTGGGAAAAGAGCTGGGTATCCCCGAGGAAATGATCCAACGGCATCCTTTCCCGGGACCGGGATTGGCTATCCGCATTTTAGGCGAAATCACGGAGGAAAAGGTACAATTGTTGCAACAGGCCGATCATATTTATGTGAAAGCTTTGAAAGATTACCATTTGTATGCAACTGTATGGCAGGCAGGGGCAATCTTGTTACCGGTAAAAAGCGTTGGCGTAATGGGGGATGAACGGACGTATGAATATACCGTGGCTTTGCGGGCTGTAACGAGCGTAGACGGAATGACAGCAGACTGGGCGCATCTTCCTTACGATTTCCTGGCCCATGTTTCCAGCGAGATCATTAATAATGTAAAAGGCATAAACCGGGTTGTGTACGATATCAGCAGCAAGCCGCCTGCTACGATTGAATGGGAGTAAGCAGCGCCAGGTTCCCGGATTAAATAAATTAAGATGGTAAAGAACTTTCTGATCCTGATTGTTGTCGTATTCTGTGCGTTTGCGCAAACATCAAATGCACAGGACAGTACTGCTGTCGCCAGGCATAAGATCGCAATTTTCGCTCCCCTTTATCTTGACTCAGCATTCGGGCCGGCGGAGGAATATAAATATGCGAAGAACGTTTTCCCCAAATTCATTAACCCTGGACTTGAATTCTATGAAGGCGCCCAGCTTGCCCTGGACTCCATCGGGAGAGAAGGAAAGCCGCTTGAAGTTTTCGTGTATGATACCCGATCGGCCACAGAAACTCTCGAACAACAACTTAATAAACCCGAATTGAATGACGTGGAAGTGATCATTGCGCATTGTTCGGGAAATGAAGTTCGCCTCTTTGCCGAATTGGGATTGAGCAGGAACATACCAGTTATTAATGTGACGATTCCCAATGATGGCGGCACTTCTAACAATCCTTTTTTTGTACTATTAAACCCGACGTTGAAAACACAATGTGAAGGCATTTATAAATACATACAAAAATATCATGCCCTCGACCCGCTGATTGTTTTCCGGAAGAAAGGAATGCTCGAGGACCAGATCAAAAGCTACTTTGAGAATTACAGTAAAGTGACTTTATCTGTTCCGCTAAAAATAAAATATGTCGACCTGCCTGAAAATTTCTCTGCCTCACAATTGGCCCAGCATCTTGATTCCAACCATCTGAGCTTTTGTCTTGCGGCGAGCCTGGACGAGAATTTTGGAAGACAGTTGTTAACCCAACTCGCTGCTCTTCATAAAAAATACCCCGTTGCTATTATGGGAATGCCGACCTGGGACGGCTTGAGAAGTGATTTTGCCAGAACTGAATTTAAAGGGCCCGAGATCATTTACAGCACCCCTTTTTACAACGCCCGCACAGATAAGATCAGCAGCGATATTACCAGCCACTTTAACAATACGATGTATGCAAGGCCCAGTGATAT